>CAXGBP010000048.1:0-6139 GCA_964007685.1 uncultured Candidatus Poseidoniales archaeon
TCGGCTCCTGCCTCGCCGGAAATAATCGATGGACACCTTTCGCACCACCTCCCCGCTGACGCTGTCGTGGTGCTCCGCTGCAACCCAGCAACCCTGCGCGAGCGGCTCAGCGAGCGTGGTTATTCATCGGCTAAAGTAGAGAGTAATGTCGAGTGGGAATTGCTTGGCGGAGCGTGGAACGAGCGTGAGGGAGATTCACCTTGGTCGGAGTTCGATACGACGACAGAAGATGCGGACTCCGTTGTCAAGTCGATTCTTGCATGGATTTCAGATGGCTTCAAACCGGCTAGCCCTGAGGGCGTAATCGACTGGATAGCACGGATGGATGACTGATGTTCGAGAAGATGCGTGACACCTGGACAAAGGCTGTCCAACCCCTCGTGCTGCGAATGGGTGACCTAGACCCTAGCGTTCTGACATGGACTTCACTGGTTATTTCGGTTGGCGCGTTCTACTTGCTTGCTGTTGCTGGGATGGACAGCGACGGCGCAATGATGATTCTTGGTGCTGTAGCACTGGTGCTGGTCGCTGGTCTTTTCGACGCGCTCGATGGAGCTCTTGCTCGGCATCAAGGAACTGATGGTCCGTATGGTGATTTTCTTGATCATTCGATCGATCGCGTCGTCGATGTTGGATTGATTATCGCCATCGGCTACAATGCAGCATTCGTCATTGACCCGATGGCGGGATGGGCTGCTGCTTTGCTCACCTTGCTAGGCTCGTACATGGGAACGCAGGCCCAATCGGTCGGCTTGGGTCGATTGTATGGTGGATTCAGCCGTGCCGACCGTCTTGTGGTTACGCTTGTTGGACTGATTTGGGCTGCTTGGCAAGCCGGCACCGGCGGTGCTGGAATCGATATTTCCGCCGCCCACGAATATGCTCACTGGGCGCTTCTTGGAAATGCTGAGCTCAACGGAATGACACTTGCAATCGCCGTCTCTTTCTGGGGCGGTGTCTACACCTTCGTGGTGCGATTCCTCGAGACGCGAAAGCAACTTCTGGCTCAGTGATTGAGGGGTTGACAATGGGCCCTTCGGGCCCAATCGCTACGGCAAGCATTATCCTTGCTTCAAGCGCCAGCGAGTCGTATGAAGCACCTGATCAATCGCGTATTGGAACTTCAGGATGGGGAAGAAACACCGGGCGCTCCGGTCCAGACTGAGTCCGATCCTGAACTCAAGACCCTACTCAAATCCCTGCAACCACGCATCCGTGTCTTCGGTTGTGGTGGCTGTGGCTCCAACACTGTGGCTCGGCTAGAATTGGAAGGCCTGTTCGATGGCGAGTACGTTCGTGGAATGGCCATCAACACCGACGCCCAGCATTTGCTTCGAGTGGGCGTCGACAACAAGGTGCTCATCGGTAGAAGTGCCAGAGGCAGAGGGGCGGGCGGCGATCCAGAGAAGGGAGAGCAGGCCGCCTTCGAATCGGAGAAGTCTCTCAAGAAAGAGGTCGCAGATTGTGATTTGGCTTTCATCACCGCCGGTTTGGGCGGAGGCACAGGCACAGGTTCGGCGCATGTGATTGCTCGTTTGGCGCGTGCTGAGGGTGCGCTGACTATTGCCGTGGTGACCTATCCATTCCTATCAGAGGGCGCTCTGCGCCGCCAGAATGCCGAGTGGGGGCTCGAGCGATTACGTGAGGTGTGCGACACGGTCGTTGTTCTTCCCAATGAGCGGCTTCTGGAGGTTGAGGGTGTGCGAGATTTGCCTCTCGATGCTGCCTTCCGTGTTGCTGATGAATTGCTGATGCGGTCTATCGCTGGCGTCTCTGAGATGATTGCAAAGGAGGGTGTTGTGAACCTCGACTTCCAAGATCTTCGCTCCGTTATGGAGAATGGTGGTGGCGTCGCGATGATTGGGCTTGGTGAAGCGAGTGGTGAGGATTGCGCTGAGCGTGCTACCGATGAGGCGCTTGAATCACCACTGCTCGAGATAGACATCTCGGATGCTCGTGGCGCGTTGGTCAATGTTGTCGGCGGGCCTACGCTCTCGCTTGGTGATGCGGAGCGCTGCGCTCAGTTGATTCGCGACCGAATTAACCCCTATGCGAGAATCATCTGGGGTGCAACTACCGATCCATCGATGGGTGATGAAATCCGTGTGCTGCTCGTGCTGACTGGGGTCAAGTCCGAGCAGATTCACGGTGCGGCACTGCACACGCAGATGCGTAACCTGCGCAGCCGCACCGTCGAATTCGTCAACTGATTCCAGTCCAACTTCTCGGAAATGGATTCAGTTGCTCTTACTGAGCTGCTGCTGACGAACCCCTTGGGGTTCGCCCGGCGTGCTTAAAGAGGGATGGTTTGTCGCCGGGTCGCTGTAGAGGGAGAGCAATGGCTATGGAGAACTCAGACATCGGGGCCATCGAGCAAACTGCACAGAGACTGCAGGATGACATCGAGGAGCGCGTACGCCGTGTTCAGACAGGATCGATGGCACGTATCTTGAAGATGGCAAAAAAGCCATCCAAGAAGGAATTCAACCAGACTGTCATCGTCTGTGGCATCGGAATGTTCATTCTCGGTGCCATCGGCTTTGGTATGCTCTGGTTGATGGACAATGTTCTGCCTGACTTCTTCGCATGGCTAACTAACTCCTGAGGTGAGAGAAATGTCTGACACATTCGTAGTCTATGTTCGCCACGGCGAGAAAGTCCTAATCATGCAGCGAGCCGATGAGGTCGCTGACTTCCCCGGCGCTTGGGATGGTATCTACGGTGTCGGCAATCCCGAAGATCTCGACGCCGTAACCACTCGCATAACCGAGTGCACCGGCATTCCTGCTGAGTCCCTCAAGCACGTTCGCTCCGGTCCCGCTCGCGGTCTCGCTTTCGGTAACCGCCTGAACGACGTGACCCCTCTGCTGTTCACCTCTGACAGCGGCGAGGTCTCATCTCGAACAATCTACAAGAATTACGAATGGGTCGACCCGGCCAATATCGAGAATTACAAATCCGATACGGCCGAGGGAACGGGCTCACCTCGCTATGCCATTCCTCAGATTGGCGCAATGTATGGAGACGTCGCTTCTTTCCTCTACATCCTCAAGACTAGCATCGGTCAGGAACAGAACGTCGCCAAGGAAATTCGCGCCCGTCTCTCAGGAACCGGGTCACTCAAGGATATCCAAGACGAGATCTTCGGAGTCCTAGTCCCTGGCCACGTGCGTGGCTACATCTTCCTCGAGGCCTCCGCTGTGCACCACGTCGAGAAGCTGATCGGAATGGTCGGTATGACCACGACCCGCCTGAAGAATTGCCGCAAGGTGCTTCCAGGCGTGTCGCCTCTCGAAAACACGCTTTCCTACCTCGAGCCAAAGGCGGCTACCGCCGGCATCGAGGAAGGTTGCATCATCGAGATTAGCGGTGGCGCTTTCAAGGGCCAATCCGCCCGCGTTATCCGCGTTACAGAATCCAAAGAAGAGGTCACGGTCGAGCTCTTCGAAGCGGCTGTTCCAGTCGCTCTGACCGTGCGCGCTGACCAAGTAAGGGTCACTCAGCGCGTCGAATGAGCAAAAAAAGGAGAATTCGGAGGCCCGTCAGCACGCTCAAATAGAGAGAGTAGGTCGGCGAGTCGCTTCAATAGGGGGTATCATGGATGTCAGCACGAAACGAGACTCCTCACGTGATTATACAGACCCTCGGTCAGAAGAAGTGCAACGGCGACTGGGACGCCTCCACTGAGAACCTCTCAATGGAGCAAGTCAAGCAGGTCGCTGAGAAGCAGAAGGACCGATTGACTGGTTCATCTGTCTACGCGCGCTCGCGTGAGATCATGGGTACCTGCGTGGCAATGCGCGTCAAGGTCGAGGGCATGGAGCCCAAGGCCGCTCTACAAGCAATGGAAGAAGGGAGATTCAACGAACATTTTGAGTGAAATATCACGAATTGCGGGAGAGGGGAACCTCGCTGACCGCAGAGGTGAGGAATATGAAAGACAACATACAAACAGCAATTGAAGAGGCCCTGAGCAGCGCTCCTGAGCGCAAGTTCACTGAGACCGTCGAGTTCTCGTTCAACTTGAAGGACATCGACCTGAAGAACCCAGCAAACCGTATCCAAGAGGAGATTCGTCTCCCAGCAGGTCGCGGCAAGCCGGTGAAGATTGCCATGTTCGCCGGTGGCGAGATGGCTACCAAGGCGCGCGCCGCCGGAATCGACATCATTGACCCAACGACCATCGAGGACCTCGGTGGAAATCGTCAGAAGGCTCGCAAGCTTGCGAATAGCGTTGATTTCTTCCTCGCCGAAATTCCACACATGGGAACCGTCGGTCGCTTCCTCGGTGTGGTTCTCGGTCCTCGCGGCAAGATGCCTCGACCCGTTCCACCTACCCTTGACCCAGCAATGATTGCTGCCGGTCTGAAGGATACTGCAGTCGTGCGCTCGCGCGACAAGATGACTTTCCACAGCCCTCTCGGCTCTCGCGAGCAGAGCGTCGATGAATTGACCAACAACGCAATGGCAATCTGGACTCGTGTAACAGGTAAGCTCGAGCGCGGTGTTGGAAATATCCGCTCTTGCTACGTCAAGACCTCGATGGGCCCCTCGGTCAAGATTAAGGTGATTGAATGATCGATGCTAAGGTCGCTTCATGGAAGCGCGATCGCGTCGGAGAACTCGCCGCGATTCTGTCCTCCGATGGAGTTCTGGGAGTCGTCGACATTGGCGGCGTCCCAGCCAAGAACATGCTCAGCATGCGCAAAGACCTTCGCAGCAGCATGAGCATCACGATGGCCAAGAAGACGCTGATGCGCCTCGCTTGGGAGCAGTCTGGCCGCCCTATGGGCGACTTCGACACTCTGCTTGATGGCGCAATCCAGCCGGCCATCGTCCACACAGACTCAATGAACGCCTTTCAGCTCTTCTCAGAATTGGAGAAGACCCGTCAGGGCCGCGCTGCTAAGGCAGGCGAGATATCTCCAATCGATATCGTCGTAGAGAAGGGACCGACCCAATTCGGACCAGGTCCAATCGTCGGTGAATTCAACGCTGTGGGGATTCCCGCGAAGATCGACAAGGGCAAAGTTGCTATTCAGAAGACTACGACTGTGGTCGGGCAAGGAGAAGTGATTTCTGCTGACCTTGGAATCATGCTTGCAAAGCTTGGAATCAATCCAATCGAGATTGGTATCATCCTTACCGGAGCGATTGAGGACGGCTTCCTCTTCGAAGCCGACTCTCTTAACCTCGACACTGATGGATTCCGCACGGACATCATCACAGCGACCTCAGGCGCCTTCAATCTCGCCTGCAACATTCGCTGGTTCTCTTCACAGACAATGCCAACCCTCCTGGCCAAGGCCAGTGGAGAGGCAACGTCTGTCGCTGTGGAAGCAGGCATTACCAACGATGTCACGATTCCACTGTTCGTATCGCGCGCAAACGCGCGCGCGCTGGCCCTCGCGGGCCAGCTAGATTCCTCTGCGCTTGATGACGAGCTGGCGGCTGCACTCGGTGCTGCTGCTAGCGCCGTCGACAGTGCACCCGCCGCAACCTCCGATGCGGCAGACCCAGCCGAGGAAACTCCGGCTGAGGAGGAAGAGGAGGAAGAAGAGGAAGCCGAGTTCGGTGGACTAGGCGATCTCTTCGGCTGAAAAAATAGGTGAGAAAAATGGAATACGTATATGCTGCAATGCTTCTGCACTCCGCAGAGAAGGAAATCGATGAAAACGGTGTGAGCTCAGTTCTGAGCGCCGCTGGTGTGGATGTTGACGGTGCTCGTGTAAAGGCGCTCGTCACTTCGCTCGGCGATGTTGACATCGGTGAGGCAATGGCGACTGCGGTCGCTGCGCCCGTCGCCGCTGCCCCAGCTTCTGCTGGCGGCGCTGCCGACGCTCCTGCTGCTGAGGAAGCTCCAGCTGAGGAAGAGAAAGAGGAAGACGACGCCGCTGGCTTCGAAGGACTCGGATCTCTCTTCGGTTGAAGCGCGAAGTAAGCGAGAACACTACCCTGCAAACACCGCCTAGCGGTGGCTATCAGGTTGTGCGGACGCTGGCCGCTCTAACGGGCGGATGCCGCGGGACAGCTCACCCTTCCCTCGTTCAGGCCTCACAACACGCGCACCAACCGCTAAGGGCGATTGGTGTGACCCCCTCGACATGGTCGGGCGTCTGCTTGAGATTCCTGTCTCGGT
>CAXGBP010000049.1:0-6131 GCA_964007685.1 uncultured Candidatus Poseidoniales archaeon
CACTTCCAGTGAGCATGAAGAGTTGGTCGGAGAGGTCGGGGATTTGGCGAACTCCGACGATGATATCCTCATCTGAAAGTGCCATTGTTCGCACGCCCTTGGTGCCGCGATTGGTCTTTCGATATCCATCGCGAATCATAACTATCTCTCCTTCATCATCGAGCAACTGAGAGCCATTTCCGTCGAGAAGCGGAATCATTTGACCCGAGCCGAGGCGACTTCGCTTAGCCATTCCATACTTCGAGATGGTTAGGACGCTGGTTTCGGCATCGTCAGTCACAATCATTCCGATGACATTGTCTCCGGAGGCGAGTTTCATTCCAGTGACTCCCTGACTGACTCTTCCTTGCACGCGCACAGTGTGAGTAGTCTGGACCTCACCGGTGTTCGGGTCAGTGCGCGACTTAACTTCGGCTGGGAGGAAGCGGCAAGCGTAGCCTCCCGACGATACCAGAACCACGTGGTCGGCATCTGTTGCCGACCTGACTTGCACAAGAGTGTCGGATTCGGTAGCGAACTTGAGGGCATACTTGCCGTTGCGATTGATTCTGACGTAATCGGCAAGTTTGCTACGTTTTATTCGCCCTTGGCTGGTTGCGAATATGAGGTAGTTACCTTCGGGATCATCGATCAGTTCGCGAGCCATTGGAAGGATTGAGATGACCTTCTCATCTTCGCGGATTCCCTTTAGCAAGTTGCGCATGTGAGTTCCGCGTCCATATCTGCTCGCGAGAGGAGTCTCCCAAGCTCGCAGTCCGTAGACTCGGCCTTGGTCGGTAAAGATCAGCAACCTATCTTTGGAGAAGCAGGTGACGATTGCCGCTGGAGCGTCCTCGTCCTTCGTAGCGACTCCCTTGAGTCCCTTTCCGCCACGGTTCTGTAGGCGGAATGCTTCGACAGGAAGGTGACGAATGTAACCATCTTGGGTCAATGAGATGACCAGAGCGCGCTCAGCGACGAGGTCCTCGCGATCCATTGAGAGTGGCGTAGGGTCGATGTGAGTTCGCCGCTCATCACCATGTTTCTCGACTACATTCTCAAGCTCTTCGAGGAGAATTTCTAGGCGACGCTTTCGACTATCAAGAATGGCTGTGAACTCTTTGATGGCGTCCTTGAGTTTATTCAGTTCATCTTCGACTTCCTTAACATTCAACTTTGTGAGTTGGTAAAGGCGGCGTTCGGCGATAGCCTTGGCTTGCTTTTGGGAGAAGTCGAAGCGCTTGATTTTCGGATACTTCTCATCTCCGCGAAGGTATCCTTCGAATTGGTCTCGAGAGTCCGAATTGCGACCGACTTCGATGATCTCAGCCATGCGTTTTTGCGCGCGCATCAAGCCCTCGAGAATGTGCGCGCGAGCCTCAGCCTTGTCGAGTTCGAACTGGGTTCTGCGTTCGATGACCGATTCTCTGTGGCGCATGTAGGTGTGTAGAATCGTCGACAGATCAAGCTGAACCGGCTTGCCGTTCAGAATCCCCATCATGTTGGCTGAGTACGATTCCTGCAGCCTGCTCGACTGGTATAATTGGTTGAGAATTGCGTGTGGGTCAGCGTTATTCTTCACCTCGATGACGACTCGAATTCCTTCCTTGCTGGATTCGTCTCTAATGTCGCGAATACCTTTGATTGTCTCCTTCGTGACGAGATCAGCGATTCCTCGGAGCATGCCGGCTTTACGAACTTGATAGGGAATCGAGGTGATGATGATTCGCTTACCCGATGAATCGTCGCGAACTTCTGCATCTGAACGAATATGAAATCGACCTTGACCGGTGCGGTACATGTCGAGTATTCC
This sequence comes from uncultured Candidatus Poseidoniales archaeon, assembly GCA_964007685.1. GTDB lineage: Archaea > Thermoplasmatota > Poseidoniia > Poseidoniales > Thalassarchaeaceae > MGIIb-O1. Next base: position 1,793 of record CAXGBP010000049.1, read on the forward strand.
ATCGATGCCGTAAAGCGTTGCACCGGTTGGAAAATCAGGCCCCTTCAGGTATTCCATGTACTCCAAAGCGTCAATCTTCGGGGCCTTATCGAGAGATCTTTTACGGTTTTCTTCGATTACTTTCTCGGTGTGGAATCGAACCGCTGCTGCGACCTCGTTTAGGTTGTGTGGAGGAATCTTGGTAGCCATTCCGACAGCGATACCGTCGCTGCCATTCAGTAGCAGATTTGGAAGACGAGATGGCAATACAGTAGGTTCAGTCTCACTATCGTCAAAATTAGCCACCATGTCAATAGTGTTCTTATTGATATCATCGAGCATATGTGATGACAATCGATCTAAACGACTCTCAGTATATCGCATAGCTGCAGGGGGGTCTCCATCTATGGAACCAAAGTTACCTTGTCCATCGATAAGTGGGTAACGCAGAGAGAAGTCCTGTGCCATTCTTACCATTGTCTGGTATAGGGCCTGGTCTCCGTGAGGGTGATATTTACCCATAACTTCTCCAACAGAACGAGCTGATTTACTGTAACTTTTCTCGTGCGTATGTCCTGCTTGATGCATACCCCATAGAATCCTCCTATGAACGGGTTTCAGGCCGTCTCGGACATCTGGAAGAGCTCTTCCGATGATGACACTCATGGCGTAATTGATGTAACTCTCTTTCATCTCTTCAGAGACATATCTTCGTTCTAATTCCTCTGCCACATAATCACCTCAGATGTCGAGTGACGTCACCTCTGACGCATGTGTTTCGATGAATTCTCGCCTTTCAGGAACATCTTCACCCATTAGAACCGTGAACAATTTGTCCGCGGCCTCTGCATCCATGATATCAACACGCATCATTCGCCGAACTTCTGGATCCATGGTTGTCTCCCATAATTGTTCGGGATTCATTTCACCGAGACCTTTGTATCTTTGAATAGAGATTTTTGCTGACGGGGCTTCTTTCTTGAATCGCTTGATTGTAGCATTAAGCTCTTCTTCGCTATGCACCCATTCAACGTGGTTCCCTCTGCCCACTGAAAATAACGGAGGCATTGCAATGTAGACATTGCCATTATCTATGGCTCGGCGCATAAATCTCCACATAAATGTCAAAATTAGTGTTCTAATATGCGCACCATCAATATCTGCATCACACATGATGATAATTTTCCCGTACCTTAGTTTCTCAGGGTCGAATGCGCCTTCGTCATCCTCCTCGTTGCCGACACCGGCCCCCAGCGCCCTGATCATTCGCTGAATCTGTTCATTGGTGAACACCTTGACTATGTTGCGGCGCTGCCGCTCGACGTTCAGAATCTTACCCCTTAGCGGCAGGACTGCTTGCGTGCGGCGGTCGCGAGCAGTCTTGGCCGATCCGCCAGCAGACTCGCCCTCGACAATGTAAAGCTCGCATTCGTTTGGATCTCGCGACTGGCAATCGGCTAGTTGGCCTGGCAGGCCGCCGCCTTCGAGAACTCCCTTTCGACGGGTTAGGTCGCGAGCCTTACGGGCTGCATCTCGTGCCTTGCTTGCCAGTACCGCCTTGTCGACAATGGAACGGGCGACTGAGGGGTTCTCTTCGAAGTACTCTCCGAGCTTGTCATTGACGATTTGTTCGACTATTCCAGCGACTTCACTGGTTACGAGTTTCGCCTTAGTTTGAGCATTGAATGAAGGGTCAGGGTGCTTAATCGAGACAACAGCCGAAAGGCCTTCGCGAACATCGTCGCCTGAGAGGCTGGTGAGATTTTTCAGAAGATTACGCGACTGAGCGTAGGAATTCACAGTTCGAGTCAGAGAACTTCGTAGTCCGGAGAGGTGAGTTCCGCCGTCGACATTGTGGATAATGTTGGTAAAACAATCAATGCTCTCTGAGTAGGAATCGGTCCACTGCAAGCCTATTTCGACATGAACCTCACCCTTGTCTCCAACCTTAGAACCGATTACGTGGACCACTTCGTCGTGGATTATATTCTTCTTCGCGTTCATCAGAGTGACGTATTCGCTAAGACCTCCATTGTAGGTGTGATCGATTTCTATCGGATCATCGCCACGAAAATCGCGTAGAATAATCTGTAATCCAGCGTTTAGGAAGGCGGTGCGTTGTAGCCGAGTGTTGATTTGTTGGAAGTCGAATTCTAACACGTCTCTGAAGATAGTAAGATCTGGTTTGAAAGAAACCTTCGTGCTTGTTGTATCCGACTTTCCTGTCGACTTCAGCTTGGCTTTGGGGACGCCTTGTTCGTATCTTTGCTCCCAAACTTTGCCTTCTCGGTGAATCTCGAGGTGAAGCCACTCCGAAACGGCGTTGACGGCACTCACGCCGACACCGTGTAGTCCGCCGGCGACCTTGTAGGCCTCATTGTCGAATTTACCGCCGGCGTGAAGCTTAGTCATGATGACTTGAGCCGCACTCACTCCTTCCTCAGCGTGAATTCCAACTGGAATTCCTCGGCCATGATCGGTCACGCTGACTGAGCCATCTGCATTCAGGTCGACTTCGACCGTTGGATTGTAGCCAGCGAGGTGCTCGTCAACCGCATTGTCAACGACTTCCCAAATGCAATGGTGGAGGGCCGAACCATCGTGTGGGTCTCCTAGGTACATTCCAGGGCGCTTTCGAACTGCTTCCAGCCCTTCCAAGACTTGGATGCTGTCTTCTCCATACTCATCTGACATACATTCCAACTCCGTTTTTCTGAGGGTTCCTAAGGGAACCCTCAGCCGACTTCGTTAAAGTGTGCCCTTGGGGGGTTAATCAATACTTCTGAGTGGGGGAGTCTGGGGCGCTGAAAGAGAAAGTAAACAGCATTCCCTACCCCTCCGTAGGAGGGGTTTTGACTCACAATACGGTTAAACAGAACTCGTCGGTCGCGCGACTCGATGAGGAGACCCACCATCTGTGTGACGCTCTCTGGGTGCTCAGCAGAGGAGATGCTCGCCGATGCAGCTCGCGCGACCGCAGTCGGAGCGGATCTCTGCGAGGTTCGACTCGACAAACTATGGGTTGTCGAGAAGCCGCCTGAACCAGTTAAGGTTGAAGATCCTCCAAAGGATGGGCGACGCAGAAGGCCAGTCTACATTCCTCCTGAGTTCATCCCTCAACCATTCGATTCAGTCGATCTCGCAGCTGCTCTGGACGCTTTCAAGGGTGGAATCGATCTTCCAGTCGTCCTCACTTGTCGCCCGGAGCGCCAAGGCGGCTACTTCTCTGGAACTGAGGAACAGAGAATCGGAGTGCTTCGTGCAGCGATTGAGAGTGGAGTAAGTTGGGTTGATCTCGAAATCGACATCAAGGCGGCTACTCGTAAGGAATTGATGTCGCTGGCCAAAGGTAAGACGCAAGTAATCGCTTCGACCCACTCAGCCAATGAACCCCCAACCGCGTCTGAGATTATCTCAGATATCGAGGGAATGGAAGCCAGTGGTGAGATCATCAAGATCTGTTACAATACATCTGGCCGCAACTCTGGTTTGAAACTCTTCGAAGCGGCTTGGAATCTGAAGGATTCACAACTCAAGACCTCAATCATGGGAATGGGTGCTGGTGGAGACTGGACCCGGATACATGGCCCACTTCTGCATCAAGACCTCGTCTATTCTACCATGGAGTCGGGTTCTCATCTCTCATCGCAAGGCCGAATTAATGCCTCAGACTTGCTAATCGCTTGGGAAATGCTGCAGTACGATTGAGGCTGAGTTCCTCATTGTTCGAGCAACGGAACCATCTCTGGCTGCTCGCTGTTGGTTTTCTCCAACCCTGCCGCATGGTATCGCGTGTGGAGGATTATTGGAACGATGACGCAACTCATTGGTAATAGACCAACGATGAGATAAGCGGTGAATTTTGGAAGGGTCAGTCTATCCTCAACATCCACCCAAATTTGGACAATCATATCTCCGTCGACGGACAGTGCATCGTTTTGACGGGTGTTGTTCCAATTATCGACTACGAGGAAATACTCTGCATCCCCTCCATCATCGAACCACGATACGAATCCTCGATTGTCATTGTCAAGCGCTGTTGAGAAGGTCGTGCTGCGCTTCCCTTCGTATGCATGAGAGTCTCGGAATGGGATGAAGATAGCCATGTCTCGCCATTCGACAGGAATCCATTCGATATCCTCTGCCGTCATGCCCCAGCCGTTGGTTACTTCCTCGTAATTTCTTTGATATGCATCCCAATTTGCACTGCTTAGGAGGTATACATCACCGGTTGTTTCATCGGTTGGAGGGTTGTTTGGGTCTGCGTGAAATTCAATGCAGAAAGTGTAGGAATAACCAGGAACTAACTCCATTCGAAGAGCTTGTGCATGATTTTCTCGTAATTCGACTTCGACGTAGA
>CAXGBP010000050.1:0-5841 GCA_964007685.1 uncultured Candidatus Poseidoniales archaeon
CTAGGTCGTGCACCGCTATCCACAGGTTCAGCCCGGCCGCCCCGCCGGTATTGTTGGCCCAGATTGTGAACTCGGTCCAATCTATATTGTGAGTGGGCGTTCCTTCTATGCTGCCGTTCGCAATTATCACAAGTCCGTCGGGAAGCGCAGGTTCAATCTCCCAAGAATCGATTGCTGGACCGTTATTTGTCACAGCGATGAATGCGCTCTCGTTTGAAGCGAGGGCGTATTCGGTCTGCGCCCAAGAAATTAGGTCGGGGGCGAGGCTCGTGATGCGGATTCTGAACGATGTCGAGGCCGAGCCTCCTGTATTATTGGCCCAGATTGTGAAGCTTGACCAATCTACCTGAAGGTCTGTGGCGGTGCCGCTGATAGTGCCGTTCGTAGAATCGAATGTGAATCCGGACGGCAACTCCGGCTCAATCTGCCAAGAATCGGGAATTCCTCCAGAGTGCGTCGGCATGACTGAAATCTCGTCGCCGATAGTCAGGTCGTGTTCGTCCGGAGTGTAGATCAGGTTTGAGACTGGAATGTCGACGACGCTGATGAGAACGTCGACTGAAATCGACCCGCCCGTATTTGTCGCTGTGACACGATGAGGAGTCAGGGCTTGGACGGTCGTTGGAGAGCCACGGATTGAGCCGTCGGCTTGCAAAAGTTGGAGTCCGTCGGGCAATGGAGGTTCTACCGACCACAATACGATTCGTCCACCTGTTGTGGTCGGAACAACCTGAACATCATCGCCGATACTCAGAATAAATCGGTTACCCCCATACCCCAAGCCCATCGGAGCTTCGTGTAACACGATGATTCGAATTGCGGTTTCGACCGAACCACCCTCATTGGATATGGTAATCGTGTGGTTAGAGTCGCCCAATTGAGTTGGAGAACCATCGATTGAACCGTCTGCTAGCAAAGAAATCCCATCGGGAAGACGAGGGTCAACCGACCAAAAATCTGGCTCTCCTCCGGATATTGAGGGAGGGGCGAGTTGGCATTGGTGGCCCAATTCACAATCCAGAATTGATTCAGCATAGGTAATTGATTTCGGACCCTCAATTGTCACTTCTAGGTCTATCCAAGTGCTGGTCGAACCGACAGCGTTCGAAGCCACGATGGTGTGTCGGATCTCTATTGTGGCTTCGCTAGGAGAACCGGAGATGACACCACTCTCTCGATCAAAGGATATTCCTTGAGGGAATGGTGGATTAATCACCCAAGTATCGGGGCCATCACCGACAAATGATGGAGTTAGAGCCTGCATTTCCTCGCCGACGTTAAGCGAAATACTCGAGATACCATAGGACAATTGTTCTGGCCTCTCCATCCACCTGCATTCCCCTCCAGTGAAAACCTCGTCTTGTCGACAATCCTCCTCAGTCACTGGGTCGACTATGCAATCTGGATGATTCGGCTGCTCGGAGCAATCGAGAATGTCGGGAAGTTTTTCTGGAGGTTCGAAAAGTCCCATACAACCCGAGCTGCACATCAACACGGTGAGGAGGATTGCGACCTGCGCCCGCGTAGGCATGCACGACCACCTATGGTGGTCGGCAATAATCCTGTTCCGGATTAGAGTCCGGGATAAGCAGGACCTTGTTCGAGTGCGTAATGCACTGTTTGGAAGCGGGATTTGAACTCGGCCACATCGGCTCGCACGCTAGCAGCATCATCTTCTTCGATAAGCGCACGGTTGAAGAAACGGGCGACATCTTGCATCTCGTCCGTACCCATTCCTACACGTGTGAGCTCGGGTGTTCCGAGCCGCAGCCCGCTCGGGCCAGACATTGCCTTGGTATCACCAGGAAGCATGTTCATGTTAGTGATTATTCCACAATCCTCGAGCGTGCGGGCTGCTCGCTTTCCGGCACCTGAATCGGCTCCACCATGCCGAGTCAAAACCTGGTGGCTCGATGTGTAGCCTCGCTCCTCGGCGAGTACATCGAATCCTTCCGCAGCCAATGCTGCACCAAGCGCCTTGGCATTTGCGACGATGTCGCGAGCGTAGTCTGCTCCGAAGGCCTCGAATTCGGCCAGAGCGACAACCTTCCCAGCGACGTGATGAAGATGGTAAGATGAACAGACGCCGGGGAAGATGGCATTGTTCAATTTCTTCTGAAGGGTTTCGTCCTCAGAATCACTCAGCACGAAGCCCCCTTGAGGACCAGGGAATGTTTTGTGACTCGACCCCGTCATCACATCCGCGCCCTCTTGCAAAGGATCCTGAAAATGACCCCCAGCAATCAATCCAAGCACGTGCGCGCCATCATACATCACCTTCGCACCAACCTCGTGAGCGGCATCGGCCATCTCCTGCAGAGGAATAGGGAACAAAATCACAGATTGGCCGAACAAAGCCAACTCGGGCTCCTCCTCACGAATCAAAGCGCACGCCGCATCGACATCCGGCTCCATGCGAGCCTCATCCCAAGGATAGGTCACGAGGTTGAGCCCACGCATCCCAACAGCACCCATCGGATGGTGAGAAATGTGCCCACCATCAGCCGTAGAAACAGCAGTAATCGTATCACCAGGCTTAGCCAACGCCTTCAGTGCGCCCATATTCGAAACGGTTCCTGAAATCGATTGGATGTTGGCGAATCGGCAACCGAAAACACGTCGAGCCGATTCGATACCGATGCTTTCAATCGTATCAAAATCGTCACATCCCTGATAGTATCTCTTCCCTGGAAGACCTTCCGCGTATCGACCGTGAAGGTCCCCTTGAATGGCTTTGGCAACTAACGGAGAAAGGATGTTTTCGCTTGCAATCATTGGTATGGAATCTCGGTAATGTCTGCCCGAGGCCGCGCTCGCAACCTGAACGGCTTCGACCTGTTTTCGTGGGTCCATGCGTCATGCTTCCGCTCTCGGTCAAAGAGCCTGACGGTCACTCACCCTCGCATGTTTCTTGACAACCTCGCCTCCGTGAGTTATTTCAATCGCTGTGCTCTTGGCGAGCCATGACCCGCCCTGCGAAGCCTCTGACTCTCCTCATCGCCCTCCTCCTTCTCATGGCCCCTCCGACCGTGCTTGCGGACGATACCGATGGTGACGGTGTCGATGATTCAATCGATGATTTTCCGAACAATGCCTGCGCGGATACAGACACCGACGGAGACGGATTACCCGATTCTGTCGTCTCCGGCTGCACCTCTGATGTAGTCGTTGCATACACTTCCTTCGAAGATCCATTCACAATTGACAGTGTGAAATACACAGATACTGGTGACGAAAATTCTGACCGATACCTTTGGAATAATGCCAATGAACCTCATGTCGCTCATAATCAGACAACTGGGAATGAGATGGGATTCACCCTGTATTACGAGTCGAATGGAGGAGTTGGGTTGACCGATGGTGATTATTTCGGTACGGTCAATTATACAGGTACAGTTGGTAATTTCACCGAGGGTGATCAAGGTTACCAGATGTCCGATGTGGACGGGGTTACAACGCTCGCACTCGACCAAGTGACTGCTGATTCATTGAGCCTCGACCTATTCCTGCAGGACACTGGATACGAGACCTCGAACCCGGAGGATTATCTGATTATTCGTTGGGTTACTTCGACAACCTCTTCTGACATTCTCAACACCTCAGGGTACGATATTGATTCCGACTTCTCTGCTTACCTCGACACTTGGACAACCGCGACGGTCGCGCTTGGCGGCGCGAGCGGCACACTGGAGGTTGAATTCTCCTCAAACAGTGCGCTTGAGGCGCTATATCTCGACAATATCGTCTTCACCGGCACCTCGACTTTGACCGAGGATCTTGACGACGATAACGACGGATGGTCCGACGTCGATGAGGCGGATTGCGGGACCGGCCCGCTGGACGGCAACGACGTGCCGGCTGACTCCGACGCGAATGGCATCTGCGATGCCCTTGAGGGCGATGACTTCGACGGCGATGGGATTCCGAACGACAGCGATCCCGACGACGATAACGACGGCGTGGATGATGTCGACGATGCCTTCCCACTGGACTCTAGCGAATCAGCTGACGCGGATGGTGACGGAGTCGGTGATAATGCCGACTCCGATGACGATAACGATGGATACTCAGACACGACTGAAGCAGATTGTGGCTCAGACCCAAACGATGCTGGCTCGACCCCAGTAGATAGCGACGGCGACGACCTGTGCGATGATTTGGACCCGGATGATGACGGCGATGGAATCGACGATGGCGATGACGAATTCCCGGACGATGGAACCGAGAGTGTCGATAGCGATGGTGACGGCATTGGAGACAATGCGGACACGGATGATGACAACGACGGATTCAGTGATAGTGAGGAATTAGATTGCGCCACTGACCCGGTGGACGAGGATAGTTATCCAATGGATTCCGATGGCGACGGACTATGCGATTATCTCGACCTCGACGGAGATAACGATGGAGTCAACGACGCTGACGATTACTTCCCAGATGACCCATGTGCATTCACAGACACAGATGGTGATGGCATGCCGAACAAGATCGAAGAAGACTGTCAAACAACATTGGTTGAGGATGACGATGATGATGATGACGGCTGGGCCGACGCGATAGAGCTAATCTGCGGTAGCGACCACATGGATTTCCAATCGATTCCCGCCGACCTCGATGGCGACGGAATTTGCGATGTCAGTGATCACGATGACGACGGGGATGGATTCTCTGATGATGAGGACGCCTTCCCGAACGACGAGAAAGAATGGCTCGACAGCGATGGTGATGGTCAAGGAGACAATGCCGACACCGATGATGATGGGGACGGCTGGCCAGACCAGATCGAGACAGCATGCGAATCAGAACCGTTGGACAGCGTCTCTATTCCTCGCGACCGTGATGGAGACGGAATGTGCGATGTGCAAGACCCCGACGATGATGGTGACGGTATCGCCGACGAGCAAGATGCATTCCCTAATGATGCGACAGAGTGGGGGGATTACGACAATGACGGAGTCGGCGATAATACCGACAATGATGATGATGGCGACGGATGGCTCGACTCAGATGAGAAAACCTGCGGCACCGATCAAATGGATGCTGAGTCGATGCCTGTCGACGTCGATGAAGACGGAATTTGCGACTCAATCGACGACAATGTTCAGACTGGGGAACCAGAGGAGCCAGAGGAACCTGAAGAACTCAAAGATGATTCACTCCCCGGATTTCCCGCCCTTCTGGCTGCACTAGCGATGCTTGGTGCTACGATCTCGGCACGACACAGGCGAGAGTGAAGGCCAAAAGGGGTAGAAGCCGCCGAGAGGCAATGACCTCCCAGCGAAAGGTATCGATGGTACTCGTTCTTCTACTCGTTTTGGCCGTGCCACAGGATGCATTCGGCTGGTCAGCAGGAAAGACGGGTTCGTCGACTTCGGGGTGTAGCTGCCACGGCGGTGGAGCAAATCAGGTGACACCGAGTCTAAGCGGATTGCCGGTCGATGGATACGCCCCAGATAGCACCTACAATCTGACGATTGGTGGTAGCGGTGGCCCTACAGGCTCTAACGGTGGATTCAATCTAGATGCGGATGATGGCTCCTTCTCGAACCCGGGTTCGAACGCTCAGATCTCAAACGGAGAAGTGACCCATTCCAACTATAATGCGCGCTCATGGACGGTTGATTGGACGGCTCCGGCTAATGGCTCGGGCAACGTGACATTCGACCTCGCAGTGAATTTCGTCAATGGGAATGGGAATACTAATGGAGATGGCTGGGGAACTGATTCCTGGGTCCTCGCTCAAGCTTCACTCGATTCCGACAATGATGGTTGGAGCGATGACGACGAGGATGCTTGTGGCACCGATTCGAATGACAATACAAGCATCCCGAGCGACGGGGA
>CAXGBP010000051.1:0-5833 GCA_964007685.1 uncultured Candidatus Poseidoniales archaeon
CTGCAAGAGGGTGACCGAGTCCTACTGCGCCGCCGTTGATGTTGACGATTTCTTGGCTGATTCCGAGTTCCTTCATACAGGCGACCGCTTGGCCGGCGAAGGCTTCGTTGATTTCCCACAAGTCGATGTCCTCGACTTGCATGCCTGCTCGCTCGAGGGCAAGTTTGCTTGCTGGAACTGGTCCATAGGCCATGATTTTCGGATCAAGTCCAACGATTCCCCAATCGACTAGTCGAGCCAAGGGTTGGTCTCCATCTGCCTTCGCTTGAGACGCTGACTTAACGACGACCGCTGCAGCACCATCGACTACGCCCGAGGCATTTCCTGCAGTTACAAGTGAGGTGGGGCCAAAATGAGTTCGTAGACCAGCCAATGACTCCTCACTTGTGCCGCGAACGAAGTGGTCCTCATCGGCTGCTGTCACCATGCCATTAGGCGTCTCGACATCGACGATCTCATTTGACCAGACGCCATTATCGACGCTATTCTCAGTGCGGGTGTGGCTGAGGGCTGCGTAGGCATCAGTTTCCTCGCGGGTCACTCCGACCCGCCTGCACAACTCGTCGCTGGTCTGGGCCATGAATGAGTCACAGGTGGTGTCAAGCAGGTTGGTGAAGAGGTAGTCCTCCATGTCCTTCTCCAAAGCGTAACCAGCGCGAGGAGGTCGACCGAGTTTGAATGTTGAGCGCATGTGGCGCAGAACATGTGGAGCCTGGGACAGATTCTCCATTCCCCCCGCGACGACCGTCTTGGCCTCGCCGAGCTTAATCATCTGGGCTGCGGAGATAATCGATTGAACTCCCGAACCGCACAATCGGTTGAGTGTCAACATGGGAACCTCATGAGGAATGCCGGCATTGAGTCCGGCATGGCGCGCTCCGAATATCGCTTGGTCACTGGTCTGGAGTGCGTGTCCCATGACTACATGATCGACCGATTGCGGACTTGTTCCAGTCTTCGATAGAGCGCCCTTGATAGCGATTGTACCGAGTTGTTCAGCACTAACTCCTGCGAGGCGGCCACCAACTTCTCCGTCGCCTCGCTTACCTCCGAGCCATTCGCAGAATGGTGTTCGGGCTCCTCCGATCAGCACGACTTCTTCAGTCATTGAAGCGGGCCAATCAACCAACGTTCATGAGTCTGACTATCCCAAAGGGATAGGAAAACTCACCAGTGGTCTCATTCTTCGTTTGACATCGAACCGAGGTATTCGGGTAGATCTACACCTGCGTTCGATGCGATATCGTGCAGTGGAGGTAGAGACTTCACGAGATTGGAGATGAAGTTCGAAGTCGAACTGCCATCTCCATCGCCGCCTGAATCCCATACAGTGATGCTGTCAATCTTGAGGTTACGAATTGCTTCGACCTGAGCTGCAACCATCTGGTCAAGCTTCTCGACCATAAGCAGAGTTGCGACAGCCTTGGCATCGCCTCCGGTGCTACTAACCAATCCCTCGTAACCCGCTGCCTTCGCTTCGAGGACTTGCTTGACACCAGACGCTTCAGCCTCGTAGATTGCCAGAATTGCGTCTGCTTCACCACCGGCGACGCGTCGTTGACGCTCGGCCTCGGCTTCGGCTGCAATTTCGATTTGCTGCTTCTGAATTTGTTCGCGAACGATGTCGCTGGCGCGCAATCGCTCCTCCTCTTCGGTGTAGCGAGCGCGCTCAATCGCTGCCTGCGATTGCGCTGTCGCAACATCGGCACGCTGCTTGGCAGCGGCCTCAGCCTCAGCGAGGTCAGCATCGGATTGAGCCACCTCGGCCTTTGCTGCGTTCTCACCAGAGATAGCGAGAGCTTCTTGCTGACCGACGTAAACACGCTGATCGGCTTCGGCGGTCTTGCGACCCTTCTCGGCCTCAGCAAGGTTCTCTGCAACCTCGATCTCTCGTGCCCTGTCTGCCTTAGCGGCACCAACGGCACCGTCCCTTTCAGCAATAGCTACATCGACTCGAGCATTCTCGACTGCAGTTGCTGCAGCCTTCTTTCCAATGCTCTCGATATAGTCAGACTCGTCAGTAATATCAACGAGGTTAACGTTGATCAGATAGAGACCAATCTTTTGCAATTCTGTGTCGACGTTTGTCCTAGTTAAATCAAGGAAAGAATCTCGGTCTTGGTTGATTTGCTCGATTGTGAGTGAAGCAACAGTTAGACGTAGTTGACCGAAGATAATCTCCTTTGCCATCTCTTCAATCTCAGGCTGCTTGAGGCCGAGCAAACGCTCGGCTGCATTAGCCATGATGTGCGATTCAGTCGAGACACCGATGGTGAAAGTCGAAGGAACGTTAATTCGAATGTTCTGCAGAGAAAGAGCGTTTTGAAGATCGATGTTGATGGTAATTGGATTCAATGAAAGGAAGGCGTAATCTTGTATTAACGGCCATACAAGTGCAGCACCTCCATGTATCGTCCGACTTGCTTTGCCCTTGTCGGTACGACCGTAAACAACCATGACCTTGTCTGGAGGACAGCGCTTGTATCTCTGTGCAAAGAATATCACAATTGCGACCAAGAACAGTAAGGTCGCGAACATCATTATCGTAAGAAAAACACTTGCGTCATTATCTGCCATAGGAACTACCAACCCGAGACAACCGATGCTGATTGATTAAGGCTATGCCGGCACAATCCAAGTTCTCTAAGCGTCATTTGACTCAAACGCGCTTGACCACAAGGGTGGATGTGATAGTGTCAACCACCTCGATGAAATCACCGGTTGCGATTCCCTGACCATCCTCTGATTTGGCATTGTAGGTCTTCAGGGCCCCTCCTAACTCGATCTGAACCTGACCCACACCGTCCTCAGGTATGCGCAAGTAAACCGATCCTCGGACACCGATAGCTTCCGAAATCTCAACGTTTCCACTCGCTTCAAGGGCGAAAAAGACCTGGAAGATTTTGCCTGTGCCGTACATCGAGGCGCCGCCGGCAATAGCGCCAGCGGCAATGGCGAGAGAATCGCTGCCATCCGAATTCATTGTGTAAAGGCCGGCAAGTCCGAAGAACATCATGAAGGCCATGACACCTTGGAAGGTCATCGCGTCGAATGAGCCGTCTGAACTCATCACATCCATCTCGAGTCCGAACAATCCCTCGAAGACCCCTTCAGCGACTCCTCCAAGCAGCAGTAGTATGAACCACAGAAGGAAAAGAACTCCACCGATTAGGGCCGAAGCAGAGAAAATAAACTCCAAAGTAGAGGTTTCTCCGAATATCAACGCAATCAAATCGAAGTCGCTTAGACTGACCATCAATTTATTCACGAAGGATGGATGCTATCAGTCCTTCGCCGACGCCGAAGAGAGGGAATTGATTCATCGCCGTCGTAACCACTCGGCGAAAGCTCGATCAAGATTGAAAGCAGGACCGACCGCAAGCCCGGTCAGAATGGCGGTCAGAAGTTTATGCTCGGTAATTGACCACACCATCAAAGCGAAGATGAGGAGAAAAGTTGGTATTGCCATTCGTCTGATGAAAATCTGGTATCCACCGAGCATATCGTAAGCGGGATTGTTGATGATGTCATCAACACGATCGGACAGATCATGTTTCTTTGACAGTGCCCTCACCTCAACTGGACATCCAGACTAGGGCGCTTAGCAATGTAAGCCCTATCGGACCGGCATACCAGAGTAATTTATTCGCGGTAGGAGTTGTATCCTTCAGCTCCAATTGACCGGTTTGGTTATTGCGGAGCAAAGTGGTTTTCTCAACTTTGGAATATGAAGCATTGAATTCCTTCTGATGTCTCGCGACGAAAATCAAAAAATAGATTCCCAGAACTACCGTGCTTCCCCCAGTGCCTTGCAAGATTATGGAAAGAATGTTGAGCAGAGGATCCCCACCCATCTGCCCCGCGAGCAGTAACTGAGCGAAGCCAATCAGGAAGAAGATGAGGGAATCTACTCTCGCCATCGGTTAGACCGTGCGAGGGGTCCTCCATCAATCCTTTGCCGGCGCTCGAGTTGTTTGAGATTGTGACTTATTGCTGCGGAGACGATTCAGTAGTTGACGGAGGCCGAGCCAGTTTGTACCGACCAAAGGCGCGCGTACAGTCCATCGGCCTCGACGAGTTCCTCGTGCGTGCCTTGCTCTGTGATCATGCCTGATTCAAGGACGGCGATTTTGTCAGCATTTCGCACTGTTGAGAGCCGGTGGGCGATGATAATCGTCGTCCTGTCGGCCGAAATTCTGTCGAATGAACGTTGCAGCGAGGCCTCGGTCTCGTTGTCGACATTGCTTGTCGCTTCATCGAGAACGAGGATAGGGGCGTCTTTGAGGACGGCTCTAGCAATAGCGAGACGTTGGCGTTGGCCACCAGATAGTCTGTGGCCATCCTCGCCGATATCGGTATCCCAGCCCTTTGGAAGCTCATCGATGAAGGTGGTCGCTTCGGCTATTCGGGCCGCTTCGCGGATCTCCTCCTCGTCAGCGTCTGGCCTTCCGTAGAGGATGTTATCTCTCACGCTACCCGGGAATAGGGTTGTATTCTGAGAGACGAGTGCTATCGAGCCTCGAAGGGAGTTGAGACGAAGGTCGCGCACATCGTGGTCGTCGAGGGTTACCGAGCCTTCGAGTGGGTCGTGGAAGCGGAGCAGCAGGCTGACGAGAGTTGTCTTACCTGAGCCTGTGGAGCCAACTAATCCCACAGTTTCCCCTGCTGCTATGTCGAGCGAGATACCGGAGAGTACAGTCTCTCGCTCAGGGTAGGAGAAGTCGATCGAATCGAAGGAAATCGCACCCTTGGTGCCATTGAGTTCGACATCGCCTTCGACCAGTCCGATTGGAGTGTCGAGCAAGTCGAGCACCCTCGAAGTCGAAGCCATGGCTCGCTGATAGAGATCAAAGGTCTGACCGAGCCGAGTCAGCGGCCAAAGCAAGCGCTGGGTGATGAAGACGATGACTGAGTAAGCACCAACCGATAATTCACCTTCGAGGGCAAGCCATCCCCCGACCAGCATATTCGCTGTGAAGGCGAATAGAATCGCCATTCGGATTAACGGGACAAATGATGCCGAAAGGCGAATCGCCTCTCGATTTGCATCTCGGTACGAACGCGAAGCTATGCCTACACGCTCGACTTCCAATTCCTCAGCCGTGAACGACTTGATTGTCGTGATACCACTGAGATTGTTATTCAACAGAGCATTGAGGTCGCCAACCTCCTTGCGCACCTTGGCGTAACGGACACCGATTCTACGCTGAAACATGAACGAACCAGCAACAATAACCGGAATCGGGAGCATCGCGAGGATTGCAACCTCAGGTGCCAGCAGGAACATGACCGCGCCAACAACAATCACTGTCGTAGCGACCTGAAGTAAGTCATTGGCACCCTGATCGAGAAAACGTTCCAACTGATTGACATCATCGTTCATGATGGCCATCAGTCCACCAGTCGATTGCTCGGAAAACCACTGCATCTCAAGATTCTGAATATGCGAATAGGCATCCATACGCAACTCATGTTGAGCACTCTGCGCTAGATTGCGCCATAACACCCCATACCAATATTCGAAGACCGATTCGAGAACCCAAATTACCACAGTCAAGGCGACGAGAATCAAGAATTGTTCGTGCGGGTCTGGATAACCAAAACTCGCTAACATCGAATCCTCCTGATAGGCGACGACATCAATTGCCATTCCAATAAGAATCGGCGGTGCAAGATCCCAGAATTTGTTCATCACCGAGCAGAACGAAGCCAGCCAGACTCGGCCTCGAAATTCCCTCAGATGCGTCAACAAGCGCATTAGAGGGTGTGACACGTCGCCCATGCATTGACCTGTGAATGGACGGCGCTTCAACCTCACCTACGGAAAGGATGT
>CAXGBP010000052.1:0-5806 GCA_964007685.1 uncultured Candidatus Poseidoniales archaeon
TGACTACAGATTCGACTGATTGGTTCTGGATTGGCGGCGAATGGGGTGCTGCATTCATACTTGGATTCACTCTAGGATTTGCCTGTATGTTAGGCGATATGGCAGGTTCATTTGTCAAGCGCAGACAGGGCTTGAAGCGAGAGGGTGAGGTAAGCTCGAAGGCACCTTTGCTGGATACACTTCCATTTGCAATATTCATCTTCCTAGCAGCAGCCCTTTTGTTCAACGACCAAGTCATGATGCACTCACATTTAGCGCCTTCAATAATTACGATAATTATCCTAACTCCAATAATCCATCGCTCATTCAATATCTTGGGTTATCGCTTTGGGCTGAAATCAGTTCCGTACTGAGATTTGGTTCTAGAATTGACTTCTGTAAGTCAGATTTCTCATCGGAATGCATTATCTCCTTCACGCGCGGGCTGCAATGACATGGCCGGAATGACAGTGCTCATCGTTGGCGGCGGCGGCCGCGAGCACGCGTTGGCGATTGGGCTGGCTGAGAGCGAGTCAGTCGGCGCGGTCCATACTTGTCCAGGGAATGCAGGAACATCCCTTGTTGGGACCAACCACCCGGTTTCAGCGACCGATGTTGAAGGCGTGGTTTCGCTCGCCGGCGAACTGGCTGCGGACCTTGTTGTGGTCGGGCCTGAGGCGCCTCTCGTAGCCGGCCTGTCCGACTCTCTCCGTGCGGTTGGAATTGCCAGTTTTGGACCTCATTCAGAGGGTGCGGAATTAGAGGGTTCGAAGTTGCACGCCAAGAAAGTCATGCAGGATTTGGGAATCCCAACAGGTGGCGTGCAAATTCTC
This sequence comes from uncultured Candidatus Poseidoniales archaeon, assembly GCA_964007685.1. Classification (GTDB taxonomy): domain Archaea; phylum Thermoplasmatota; class Poseidoniia; order Poseidoniales; family Thalassarchaeaceae; genus MGIIb-O1. Next base: position 813 of record CAXGBP010000052.1, read on the forward strand.
GATTCAGATTCCGACATTTCAGCCGCAATGGCTCGCTATTCTCCACCATGGGTCATCAAACGAGATGTGCTTGCGGCCGGCAAAGGCGTCGTCGTCACCGAGGACTCCGACGAGGCCGCCGCATTCATCTCAGATTCAATCGCCAGCGATGAATTCGTCTTGTTGGAAGAATTCCTTGCTGGAGAAGAGGCTTCCATGCTCGTTCTGATGGATGAATCCGGTTACATTTGCCTCCCGGCGAGCCAAGATCACAAGCGGGTCGGCGAGGGAGATTCGGGTCCTAATACCGGAGGGATGGGTGCATATGCACCAGCTCCCGTTGTGACAGGAGCGGTTCGACAACGTGCCATCGATGAAATCATCGAACCGATGCACCACCATCTTCGAAATCAACCAACACCCTATCGCGGTGTACTCTATGTCGGCTTGATGATTGATGAGGATGGTGCACCGAGCGTTGTGGAATACAATGTTCGCTTCGGCGATCCAGAAACTCAAGTAACGATCCCCCTAATCGAAAACGACCTCGGCATGATGCTTCTGGCAGCTGCCGAAGGTCGAATCAGCGGGATCGAACCGAAGTTCGCTAACAAGTCCGCAGTCACCGTCGTAATGGCATCTGAAGGATATCCTGGACCCTCTAAGACGGGTAGGTCAATCAGCGGTGCCGACACTAGGATAGACGAGGGCGAAATCAGCGCATTTGTACATCTTGCAGGGGCCAATATCGATCAGAACGGGGATCTTGTTTCGAGTGGAGGAAGAGTACTTTCAGCGACCGCTTTAGCCAATGATCTTTCGACATCTGTGGGGGCTGCCTACGCGGTCATCGATGAAATTCGACTCGAGGGTTCACACCATCGTCGGGACATCGCTTATCGGGCTCTCTGACCCCTCTAATCTCGATGGTAGTGCCGCTACTACGTAGCGTGCCTTCCGAGAACGGTTATAACAGAACTTTTGGTCGCCGCGACGCTGAGCCTTCAGGCTGCATTTAGACGGTGATGAAACAATGTCTTACGAAAACGGGAATGCGAGGGACGTCGGACAGACCTTAGGTCTGGCTTCAACCCCAGTGGTACTTGCAGGATTACTCCTGCTCTTCATGACTGCCACATCCCTTGCTGACGATGCGATGATTGACCAAGGAAAGTTAGTCATCCTTCCCGTAGCAGCCGCATTAGCGGCTGTTCTGGGAAGGATTTGGGTATCTGCTATGCCAGATGATTCATTCGCAAGCCGCACTCCTGTTGTCGCATTGCTCTTCGCAGTGGTGCCCATCGTCGTTGAGTCTCTGGGCTTTATCGATTCAATCGTGGCTACAACATTCGCTTTCATGGCGATTGCTACGCTATTTTTGGTCAAGTCTAACCGAAGCGAGGAGGCAACAGTCCTCTTCTCGATGGTTGCAGGATTCCACATGGCTGTGGCTTATGCAGCTGCGATGCCGGAACTGGTTATCGCTGAGGGCGTTTCACTACAGTCTCAATTGATTGATGTTCAGCGAGCTGGTCTCGCTGCCAACTTCTTCGCGTTCTGGGCCGCTTCGATGGTCCTCGGAACTTTCCTGGCAATCGCCTTCCGCGGCTCACTAATGACTCCTGGATCCGGAGCTTTGTTCTCTAGGTTGCCTTTGAAGATCGATGTCTCAGAACACCGAGACTTAATCATCACAGGAGTTGTTATTCTCCTTGTGAACTTGATTCCATTGCTATGGTTGGCTGGAATCTCCGACGCGGCGATTTTCGAATCCCACCTTTATCTTGGAAGCGTCTGGGCAATGACGACCTCGATCGTCATCATGTTCGTAGCCTTCTGCCGCGCTGAGCGCTGGCATGTACTGGGCGCTGTCGCTGCAGTCAATTGGATAATCTACAGTTTCGCTCACTTGGTTGAGATTGGCAATGAGTTGCCAGAAGGAATCACCTTCCTATCTGGTAGCGATTTTATCGGTGCATTTTCTTGGTTGTTCATCACATTCTGGTTGAATGTGCTGGCATTGATGCTGGCGGCTCGTGGTTACTTCGGTGATATCGCACCTCGCCGCGAACCGAGCAATTTCCGCCTCTGGTGGAAGGAAAATTCCTACTCGATTCTTGTCGGTTCGGCAGTCGTTATCGGATTTATGATTCGAACCGGATGGAATGTCCTGCCAGCGATGAATGCGAATATCACTGGACTTTGGGACATGACTGGAGGTTCGGACCCTTGGTACATGAAGCGAGTTGTCGATTACATCGTCGCTGAGCGAGCCCACTTCATCTTCGATGCGGATCGGGCTTACCCAGCTGGTGGAATCAACCCGCGACCTCCGCTGTTCTCGTGGTGTCTTGCCCTCGGTGGCTTGGCTCTGGAATGGCTCACTGGTATCCCCGCTGATGAGGTGGTATGGTGGTCCGTCGCTGGATTCCCTGCTATCTTCGGTGCGCTAATCATTCTGCCAGTCGCTGGTATTGCAGCACGTCTGCACAGCACTCAGGCGGGCGTTATCGCCGCCTGGCTCATGGCTTTGATGCCGGGTCACATCAGCCACTCGACCTTTGGTCTAGCAGACCACGACTCGTTTGCGTTGCTATTCCTAACGATGGCATTCTACTTCTGGATTCGAGCAGTTCACGATATTGGTAGCGAGCGCATGTTCCGCAATCCGGGTCCAAATCCACTCTATCTCATTGCAGGAATGCGCGAGATGTGGAAGAGGAGCCCGGTTGTCATGTCCTACGCGACCTTGGCAGGAATCAGCTTCTCGACGGTCGCACTCGGTTGGAAGGGATTCGTCTACGGACCTGGAATCCTCTTCCTTGCTTTTGCGGCTCAGATTGTTGTCAACATGTTCCGCCGCCGTGACAGCCTACCGCTGACTTCGGCGGCACTACAGATGATGTTCACTACATTCTTGATTCCGCTGCCGTTCTACATCTGGCCAGGCCTCAACCTGCTTTGGGCGCCTAGTGGATTCCAGCCGATGTTCTACATCGTCGGATTCACTTTCGCTCTCGGTTGGGTTGCTTCGAGTTTCCGGGACAAGCCTTGGTTGCTTGTTCTCGGAAGCGGTGGCGTGTTGTTCGGAGGAATCCTTGCGATACTTTGGATCCTCCAATCGGCCGAGATTTACGATGGATGGGACATCCTATTCACTGGTGGATTCTACTTCTCGAAGAACAAGATCTTCGGAACGATTGGTGAGGCTCAGGCCCCGAGTCGTGGCGTTCTCTTCGCCTCGTACGGGCCTATTGTCACGCTCATCGCCCTTGGATACGCGTTCATTCTGCTCTGGCGTGGTGCGCGCGATGAGAAGCAAGGTCAGTCTCTAGCTGGAATTTGGGTGCTCATCGCAGCATACATGGCTTGGACTGCTGGTCGTTTCATCTTCAACGCGACACCGGCGATGGCTGTTGTCGGTGCTATCGGCATCGCCGCTCTGTGGAAGATGGCTGATTTCCAGGCCTTCGCCAAGGAATGGCGCCGGTCGGGAATCGGCACCCCTCGTGCTCGTTTCCGTGCGATTCGTCCAGCAAGTGCTAAGCGACCTCTGATTCCAGTTCTCATGCTAGTCTTCATGCTGGTCGCTTCCCAGCACGTCACTTACGGTATTGATTCTGGTATTCCTCGTGGAGAGGCGGCGGCTGGAGATGTCGACCAAGCAATCTACGACATCACACCAGATATTCTCAGGTACGATGTCGCTGGACTTTCAGTCCTCGACAGCAGCACATACACTCCATCGACGACCTGCAGTAGTGGCTGCTGGTACATGGGGACCTTCGGTCCCGGATTCAATGGCGGAGGATGGAATATGGCCTACGAATGGCTAGCAGAACAAGATGCTGACGAGCCATTCGGTCATCGACCGGCCTTCGTATCATGGTGGGACTACGGATTCCAGGCCCTCGACTCAGGAGAGCATCCGACAGTCGCTGACAACTTCCAATCAGGTATCCCTAACAGCGGAGCTATGTTGCTTTCGTCTGGTCAGGACGATACTTTGGCTATGTTCATCGCGACACTGGCTCAGGGTGACCGCAGGTATTCTTCTGACAGTGAGTTTACCGAAGAATTCTCGAATGTGCTCAACGACCACTTCACTGAGGATCAGGTCTCTGAATTCTACCAGATAATGTCCTTCGGCCCAGGAGACAAGTCATTCGTAGAGGACCGATCACTTGCTCTCTACGCCTCTGATGTGCAGGAGCAGTACGTCAACAGTCAGACCGTATCTCACACCACCGAACTACTGCACGGTTCCACCCTTGGAGAGGATGGACTTCCGCTTGAGCAGATGTGGTATGTCATGTACGACGGCGAGCAGGTTGGCAATGGTACAAACGATTCTTCCGTAGCTAGCACTTTGTTCGATGATACGCGAGGAATCCTCAGTGGACAAACCAAGACCAGCATCGAAGATGCGGTTGTCAGTCATTACGAAATCTCCGGATATCGATACACTGCGGACTTGATTGAAGACTTCGATGACGTCTCGACTAATCTCCACAGAGTCAATGCCAAGCTCGGTCTTGCTCGAGCCTTCCTCACCTCTGCTCTCTCAACTGACCAGTTGGTAGATCTCTATCACGACATCAGCACATCGATGGAGTACGAGGTTCAGGATTACGAGGGAAGCCTCGGTCAGACCATAATGCGAAACAACGAGATCCGATACTTTGCAATCGATGATAGGTTGTATCCTCTCGGTGGTGCATATTACGCAGACCAGAGTTACCACCGTGGCCAAACTACAGGAATTTTCTACGCGCCAACAACACTCTCTGGATTGGACCCTAATCATTACATCGAGTCGATTTACGAGACTCAACAAGGTGGGCAAACAAAATACATGAGTGCAGCTGATTATGAAGAAGCATACATGAATGATGTCGTCAAACAGCAAACTGGAGTAATGGACGATCCAGCTGATATGATTCAACTAATCGACATCAAGTATCAGCAGACTGAGTCTTTCTTTGAGACAATGGTAGCACGAATCTACGTTGGAT
>CAXGBP010000053.1:0-5772 GCA_964007685.1 uncultured Candidatus Poseidoniales archaeon
GCCCGAGAACGGTGGGCGAACAGCTCGCGTCGAAGCCAACACACTCGCTGTGGTACTGGAGATTCTCTTCCACCTGCCAATCGTTCTACTCTGAGAGTTCACAGGACCTCGTTGTAGATCAGTGCGGCGAACACGAACATCAGAACTCCCATCGCCGCGTCAATCCGACTCGCCTGGGCGCGCAGTTTCGAGACCCCGTCACCCCGCGTCAGTACTGTTGCAACCGTAACGTACCATGTTCCGTCGATGGCCATACCCAGCAGACCCATTCCAAACAGAGTCTCAGTACTGATGTTCTTCTCGATGAATGGAGCATACAGTGCCATGAACCAAGCCAGTATCTTGGGATTTAGCAGGGCTATCGCAAAACCCTGAGCGAAGCCCGCGCGGTCCGAAGGACCGTGCTCGTCATTGGTGAGTGATTCATACGGATCTCCCCTAGATGCCTTCAGGAAATTGACACCAAGCCACACTAGCAGGGCGATTCCACCCCACTTCAGTATCGTCTCCGTGGATCCGTGCAGGTTGAGTGCTGTGGCCATCACGGCTGCGGCGAGGAAGGCGTAGATGCCGAAGCCGATTCCATGCCCGATACCAGTCATCACTCCTTGGCGCCGACCTCCGACCATGGTGTTTCTAAGTACCACTGCAAGGCTGGGGCCGGGACTCATTGCACCGAGTACGAACACGGTTGCCAGAGCGACCCAGGCCTCTGGTGTCAATTCGAGTCCCCCCGAGTACTGTCTTCCAAGCCCTCAAGCATCGGCATACATGTCTTCGATGACATCCGCCCAATTCTCACGAATTTGCTTGCGGCGAATCTTCAGTGTCGGTGTCAATTCGCCATAATCAACGGCGAAATCGCGAGGAAGAATTGCGAATTTCTTCAACTGCTCAGGGTTACTGAACTGTCCATTCAATTCGTCGACAGCGGCCTGAACCTCTGCTCTGATCTCTGCACTGTCAGTGAATGCTTCGATTGACGAACCCAACTCCTCTAACTTCGCTAATTGCTTAGCAGGATCCTTGGGGATATCATTCGGATCCATCCCGAATTTGTCACGGATGATAGCGCCCGCGTCAAGAGTGAATAGGGCGCTGCAATACTTGCGACCATCTCCCACAAGGAAACACTGAGAGACAATCGGAATTGACTTCATTGTCTCCTCTATGACGAGCGGTGCAATGTTCTTGCCTCCGCTTGAGACATAAATCTCCTTCTTGCGTCCGGTAATGAAAACGAATCCATCATCATCGATCTTACCAACATCGCCCGAATGCAACCACCCCTCCGAATCGATGGTATCAGCAGTCGCCTCAGGATTGTTGTAGTAACCCTTCATGACGTGATCACCGCGCATGAGAATCTCACCATCGCTGGCGATCATCATCTCGGTTCCGGGGAAAGGCTTCCCAACCGAACCGATACGCATCGCACCCGGCGCATTGAGAGTTGCACCAGCGGTGTCCTCAGTCATCCCATAGCCCTCGAAGATAGGAATACCCAACGAGTGGAACAAGCGCAAAATATCGTGGTTAATCGGTGCGGCACCGGTAATCGCAAACCTGCAATTAGCAAAGCCGATCTTTGCCTTCAATTTCCCCTTAATTTTGCCATTAATTCCAGGTATCTTCAGCAGCACACGCAGAATTGCTTTGGCGTCCAACGCCGCCTTGACATTCGAGTAAATCTTCTCGTAGATTCGTGGCACACCGATGAACAAGTGCGGCTGAACCTCCTTCGCATAATCGACAACGTGAATCGGCGAGTCGACAACGTGCATGTGCATAGCCTGTCGAACGCAGTAACCGCAGTCGACAAGTTGCCCGAAAACGTGAGCCAACGGCAACCATGAGACATATTTCTCGCCTTGTTCGTAAGAGAAAATCTTCGCAACTGCATCCAACTCGAACTCCATATTGCGGTGAGTCAGCATTACTCCCTTCGGATTTCCAGTCGTACCACTAGTGTAGATCAGAGAAGCCACATCGTCACTTTGTATCGCGTTCGTACGCTCCAAAACTACCGAATCAGGAAGAGAATTACCTTTCGAATAGAATTCCGACCAACTCATCATCTTTGGATGGTCGAGAACCTCAACTCCGTCAAAAACGATTACGTGCTCTACCGAATCAAGATTTGCCAAAGCCTCGTGAAGTCGATGGACGGGCATCTTCTCAGTGTTGCCTCCATCCATCGGATTGTCACCAACAAAAACGATCCTTGATTGCGAGTTGCCAACAACCCATTCGACCTCTTCTGGTGAGCAAGTGTGGTAGACTCCGACCACCGCTCCTCCGGCCATTTGACCGGCAGCGTAGCAGGTGAACCATTCTGAGCGATTGTATGAATAAATCGAGAGATTTTCGCGCGCTTCGTATCCAAGAGCGATGAGCGACTTTGCGATATTCATTGCATTAGCGCCGTACTCACCCCAGCTCATGGTATCCCAATCACCAGCGTCATTCTTCCACGAAATCGCGGGCTCGTTCTCGTATTCTGTAGCGTTCTGAATCAAATGTTGCGGGATGAACATGGAATCAACCAAAGGTTGCATGCTGATGTTCCACTTAAGGAGGTTCTGTGAGGTGTGAACCGCGATGGGTTTAGCGCGAATCAAGGCAGTACTACTCTCACATTCGCGCGCCAGTCGGCTCCTCCGTTGCGGTTTGCGAGTGGAGAAGCGGGGCTGGGGTGCCAGCAGGTTGTGACTTTGACATCGGTTTCAGCGAGTGCTGCTGCGGCTCGCTTCTCAGAGAATCGGCCGACGCCGATGACTCTCTCGATACCGAGGATGTCGACCACCTCGCGGAGGTGGTCATCGCACCGTTTGAGCAGGGCGTGAGCGGTGGGTCCAGTGATTTTGTCGGGCGTGATATTTGTTGCACGTTCACCCGAGAATAGCATCAGCGGGCAATGATTCACGATGAAGACCCGCTGGAATATTGACTCGGCATCGCCATAGTGGTCTGCGAGAAGGCCCCAGAGGCGAGTACCGCTGACTTCCTCCTTTGGCCAATCGAGCCCAGTCACAGTTCGCTTGGGGTGGGGGTTCCGCGGCTGACCGACAGGCAGGTCGCGAATCCCGAGAAGGTCCCGTACCACACTGGTAGCAGCAAATGGAATCCCCATTTGCCCCATCCCGTGTGGGCCTGGATTCATTCCTAGAAGAAGTGTTTTCGCACCGCTGCCCGCCGCCATTTCGACAAAGGCTCGATGCGGTTCCCAAGCGTATGCGAGGGGATTGTACACTGCATCGACCGAACCTTCGGCGACGAGGGCGTCGGCGAAAGTTTCGACATCGTCGCGCAGGAGAGCCGAAGCCTCGACCATCTGCGTGACGACCATCCATTCACCTACTGCTTGACATCGCCGACCGTCGCGCCCGCGATTCGTTGTAATTCATCGGGCGCGATCGGAAAGACGGTCTGCGCTGACCCACCAGCTCCCCAGACCGTTTCATACTGGAATAGATCCTCATCCATCAGTACGGTGCAGGGTTTGAGGTGACCGAAGGGAGGCACCCCGCCGGGAGCGTAGCCAGTGCTCTCGAGAATGTAATCGGCATCGGTCATACTCGGTTTGTAACCCAAGAGTCTCTTCAACTTCCGCTTACGATTCACTCGATTAGCTCCGCTGGTGATGACTACAACCGCGCCTTCTTGGCCAGCGAAAACAATAGATTTGGCGATATGAGCAACCTCGCAACCGAGTTGGTCCGCAGCATCTTGACTGGTCCGAGTGCCATCTTCGTAGAGATGAGTGTCGGGCTCATATCCAAGATTCTCGCACTGGGTAAGCCACAACTCGTGCCCATCCATACATTCCGATGCCCACCTTCTGACTTCATCATTGGGGAGTGGTATTGAAGCGCACAACCACGAGGCGGGCTTCGTGGATAGACTGCTCGAACCACCGATGATTCGGCGCGGCGTGATTGCGTTGGCGACCATCTGGGCGCTCACGCTCACGACTGTCTACACCATTTGGTTACGAGACGGATGCCAACCATTCATGCCCTTCATTTCAGACACACATGTCTATCCTGGCAGCGACTTCGCCTTCACTCTCGGATTCGTAGCCGCCGGTGCTCTAATGCTGCTTAGCGTCTGGCAAGTCGGCACCTACCGCGGGCTCTGGCTAGAAGCCTCTGGAGTCGAGCCTAAGTGGGTCTCAATCAACCGATTAGGGACATATTCAGGGATGGTTGGTGGCATCTGTGTTGTCTGGATAGCCGACACCCCGTGGGACGAGGAGTTGATCCTTCACATTGCTCAAGCTTTCTTCATCTTCGGTGGGGGAATAATGTTCGTAATTTGCCAGACTTTGGTAACCGGCCCGATGTCTCGCATCGAGCCGCGCCTTGAGCGTCTCAAGACCCCACGGCTCGCCCTGCTGATTCTCATCGTCGCGAGCCTGTGCCTGATGCTTCTCAACTTCGTCCGCATGTCCACCGTCGCCTCCGACCTCACCGTCATGGACACACATTTTGCTGAGGTCGAACTTTGCACAACTCTCACCTATCAAGCACTCTCCGAGGCCGCCTTCTTTGAGTGGACAATGACAGCCGGCCTCGGCCTCTCAATCCTCACCATCCTGCCAGAATTCACCATCCTCACCGAATCATTCACTCCCAACGGAATTGAAGCGGTCGAATCTGAATCAGAGGAGTAATGACGCACTTCGTGTGTTGCCCCGCCCCCGCACATTTCATCAGCAGTGGGCGGGCGAACAAGTGTCATGGAGTGGCCCCCTGGCCCCTACGAGTACGCGATGTTCGCGCTGTTGGTCATGACCATTCCCATCCAGCGCCTCCTAACTCGGGACGAGCCTCACATGCGTGTCCCGCTACGTGGTTTACTTGATGAAATCCGAGACAAGGGATACTGGTGGCACATCGGATTGTATGGTGCCATGTTTCTCTACAAGGCATTAATAGATCATCACAATGAACCTATGAAGGCAAGAGTGGGGGGTTTTACTCATTGGATTCATGGTATTGAAGGAGATTGGACGCTGTGGGTTCAGGAAACTTTTGCAAGTGACATTTTGACAGATATTTTGAGTGCTCATTATCTATTCATGTATCTTTTCATGATTTGGTTCTCGCCGATGTACTACATTCTCACAAGAGACGAGGTTATGGCAGACAAAGCGGCTCTCAATTACTTCGTCATATACCTCCTCGCGGTTCCTCTGTACCTTTTCTTCAATGTTGAAGTCACGAGTAGTTTCATCCCAGGAGTTGATGCGCTACTCTATCATGATGATTTCACTTTGAACTTCTTTACCACACATGACCCTATGGATAATGCTGTACCAAGTCTTCACATTGGTCTGCCAATTTCTTTGTTGATTCTGAATCGATTGCATTGTCGTAGTCAAGGCATAGATATCAGAGAATGGCGTCACCGAGAGTTTGACCTCTTCGTGCTGGTTAATGTCGTAATTTACGCATTTTCAATCCAGTATCTAGGAATCCATTGGGTAGTTGATATTCTTCCAGGAATAGCTCTTGCAATTGTCTGTGCATCATTCTGTCACGCAGTCCAGCCTGTGGTGCGATCAACATCTCTGCGAGATTGGCGCAATTTACTACCAGATCGAAGCCAATCGATTTTCGCAGCTGTCTGTGTGTTGTTGTTCAGCGGCGTGCTAGTAATCGGAGCAATCGACGGCCCTGGTGTCGATGAAGATGTACCAAACTATCGCTTTGGGGTAGGGGATGTGAATGTAGAGACTGTCGAGGTTCATTCACTCTGGGATCCTGT
>CAXGBP010000054.1:0-5757 GCA_964007685.1 uncultured Candidatus Poseidoniales archaeon
GTTGGCTAGGTCGCGTGCTAAGTGAACACCCGTGGCGATTGAGCCCGACTTTGCTACAGCTGCGTCGAGCGCCTCGAGATGGCGATCGTGGGCTTGGCACTCGAGTGACCACTCACCCTTGTCTTGCTCATCTTCGTCATTCTTCTGATACTTGTCAAAGGCATAATCACGCAGAATCATGCCTTCGGCGAAGGCTGCCATATTGGCTGTCTTCCAGCCGGTTGTGAAGCGGACAACAATTTCTGTGCCGTTATCCTTTGAGAGTTTGGCAAGGCACTTGGCGCCTGTGTCACGAGCACCTTTGTGCGTGAGTTTCTCCTTGTCGCCGACACCGACAAAAATTACTGTGCAACCCTTGGTCCAGACACTCAGCGACTCTCCGGGTTTGCCAGAGATTGCGTCGCTGGCTGCCGCGGCCTTGACAGCGATACTCGCGCCACGACTCAATCCAACAGTCGTATTGTTCGGAGCCTTCTCCATTTTCCCAAATACGGGAATAATCATGATGTCTCCAGTCCTATCAAAACTGCCGCTTGTCGCCTGCATGAACAATGCGATAAAGTTCGAATATACAAAGAATCTCTATCGAAATCCTTGATTTCAACACGTCTTTTTAACCGAGGGGGTCAATTCTTAGGGCTTTACTGGTGTTTTCTCACGACCGACTAAAGCAGCACCGAGCAGTGCAATCAGTTGAATCAATAGCGAAGGAGAGGGCAAAAATCCGCCTGCGCTCGAGTCGATCTTCACAACACTCTCATTGATTGGCTCCTCAACCCATTGAGAAGCATCGATGACACGCTTCTGGTAGTGAATCGACCAAACGCCATCATCGACGAGCGTCAGATTAGCCGCATCGAGAACGACGCTCGACTCATTAGTCGCATTGACTCCAAACAGAGTCGAATGCCACAGTAATTCTCCTGCCGAATCAGAATAATGAAACGTGGCATTCGAAGTAGTCGCGCGACCCAAATTCGTCACCTCAGCGCGAACTTCATCCCCATCCACTACAATACTCTCGATGACTAACCGAGCGCGCCAGTACCAGACATTGGAGATTAGGTAGCGCATGACATCAAGCTCTTCGCCCAACCTGTCAGATAGTTCCTCGACAGTCCACAGCAAAAATTGTTCATCGTCGGTTTCGAAGGTAAAGGTCGGGTATCCCATGACCCCGTAACCGTAGTCGCGACTTGTTCCACAATTCGGGTAAAGTCCCTGGTTTGCATTACGAATTGGAATGTCGGAGAGGTTCTCATGGACATCGTCGCGAATGAAATGGAAGAGTTCCCAATCCGAAGGCTGTTCAGGCCATTTACCCCAAGGGTAGAGCATAATCCAGACTCCTGTGTGCATGGTGATGTAGAGATCGGCATCGGGAACAACCTCGTTCATGTAAATCGAATTCGCATGAGTTTCGGATTCACTGAATGCACTACTTCCCGGCTGGGTTGTCGGGCAGGTATTCCAGTAGTGATCATAGTTTCGATTGAGGTCGACTTGGTTGACATTCCAGCGTGTATCGAAATCGTTGCCGTCAGCGTTGAGCATGATGAGAATGTGCAGTTCCGTCGTTGCAAGAACGTCGATTACCTCCTGTTCTCCAGCCGCCCATCCTTCGATGTAATAATCAGCGACAAGGAAGGCCAACTCGGTTCCTAGATGCTCGTTGCCGTGGTGACCTCCGTCGATGTAGACCACGTCTTTCTGGGTCCCATCGGGTTTGGTTTCTTGACTCCAATCAGATATGCGTAGCATCCAGAGATTTCTGCCCATCTCGGTTTGGCCAGCGACGATTAGATCGACGATGTCGGGATGATCGTCGGCCCATTCGTTAACATCCAGTGTTAGCGTTGCGTACGAGTGGTACCAATGCTCTTGGATGATGTCTGGTTGACCTACTTGCGCTGCTACCATCGGAGATGCTGACGCAATGGCTAGGGCAGTGATTACTGCTAGCACTACCGAGCGGCGCATGGCGCCGCTGTGGGGGTGATTTGATTCAAGGGTTCGCACTTCGTGATAGCGAATAGCGACACTTTCAGGGTTGATTCGCTATGTGCGCGGCGAGGATTTTAGTTGCAATAAGAGCCGCGTTGAACTGAGTAATCCGGTCTTCACCCGGTGCGATTTCATTGACATCAGCGCCGAGAACTTCTGCCTGGCTGGCGAAGAGGCGCTCGATGATTTCTACAGCGCCCCAATGGCTCAGGCCACCGGGGACTGGCGTTCCAGTATCCGGTACTAGCGTCCCGTCGAGCCCGTCGATATCGAAGGTCAGCCAGACGGGCCCGGTCAGTCCTTCTATGCGTGCGAGCAGGGCTTCCCAGCCAGAATTTCCGTCGGACGGGTTGAACAGGTCGCGCGCATAGAATGTATCGACGCGATCATCGGCCGCGGCGAATTCCGCCTCATCGCGGCAAAGCGCACGAATGCCAATCTGCAGTAATCCACCAACACCAGCATCCAACGCGCGCCGCGCAGAGGTGCCGTGGCTGAAGCGCTCACCATTCAGTGAATCTCGCAGGTCGGCGTGTGCGTCGACCTGCACGAGGGTCAGGCGTGAGAGGTCACCAGCGAGAGTTGGGTGACCGGCCAGAGCCTCGACAAGGGGCGGCAGCAGTCCGTGTTCTCCGCCTAGAACGATAGGGAATGCCGCCCCATCGAACCAAGGTCCGAGATAATCACGAATCGAAGCCAATTGTTCGAGGAGTGTGCCTGCATCTGAGCCCCAAGCCTTCGCAGTGTGGAAAGCAAGACCGCAAGGCAGCTCCGAATCCAGAATTGGATCATACAATTCGACCTGCGAACTGACCTCGATTGCAGCCGCAGGTCCATGCTCGGTTCCCTCCATCCAACTAGTCGTCATTTCATAGGGAACCGGAAGAATCACCACATCCCAAGGCCCCTCATCTGCCTCCTCAAGCCCGAGGAAGGTGAGGGGGGAGCCGAGGTCAGAAGCAGTCGGGGAACCGCCGTCCATGGTAGTGTGCCCCCTCAGGTTTCGATTAACCGCTTCGGGTTGGACCCGCCACTTTGAGATGGCTAATAGGCGGTTGATTTTGATTTGAATCCATAGGATTCCTAAGAGCAACGAGCGATTGTTGATATAGAACGGGCTGCTATATTCTGCTACGGGGAGTGGATGCGATGGGTTTGACGCTAGCAGAGTTGACACTGGCCATCCGCCGTAAAGTCGACATAGAGATGGAAGTCATTGTTGCCGAGTCGATTGCCGAGCACGCCCTCGGTTTCTTCGGCTTCTCAAACCGCATCATCGACAACGCCCTCGAGCCTACCGACCGAAACCTGTTCTACCAACTCCAAGACTACGACCTGCTGACCACTGAGTCGGAAGAGACAACTCTCTGGGATGGACGTGAGTGGCGGATTCACTATTGGAAGTTTAAGGCCGACGCCCGCGACTTTGCTCGTCGCGCTATGTTGGAGGGTGCCAAGGCGCCTGAGGACGAGGACCCTTACGCGGGAATTTACGACGACGTGCCTACCTCTCTTTGGAAAGAGCGGATGACCGACGAGGACGAAGAGGACGATTGGGAAGAGCCCTTGTTCTGATTTCGACCGCCTATGGCGGTCGGGGCCAACAGTGCTTGAGATTCGAACGCGGCGGCGTAGTCTTCAAACCGGAGCGATAAGGGGTGAGCACGTGCAAGGTCGATTCCAAGCCGCGCTCCTGCTTTCATTGATGCTTCTCGCTCCGATGAGCGGGCTAGCAGGTGCTGACGAAGGCGATCCGGTCCGCTCATGCGAAATTCTCGTCGATTGGGAACACGAATGGTCCGCTGAGGAGAATTTTACTTGGACAGAGACGACAGTTCATCGCTACCGAGTCGTCTTCGACCCCCCTTTCGAGAATGGGACCTCGCCTAGCGCGGTTACAATCGATGTGCGACACATGCGCAACGGCGAGGTCATCGCCACCACGGCGAACTCAAGCTACGTCGTGGCCGGTGGCGAAATCGACGTTGTACTATCAGATGAACCAGAGTTCCTCGATGAGGTCTACGTCGAAGTCAGAACCATCGAGGCGACTTGTTCGCGCTTGTTGAAAATGACGATGTGGAATCAACCAGCCGCTGACCACGAAATCACTCGAGAGACGACATGGAGCCTAGAGAACGATGGGACAGGCGGATCAAGCCTACACTTTGAGGGCCGCGGCTGGCAGAAACGCCAGGGTGAGAGCCTTTCCTCAAGCGAACTCGGAAATGGAACTCTGGTGCTCGATGCCGATACTGGCGTCGAGAGCATCTACTTACATCTCGAACTCGACAGAATTTGGATGAACGAGACCTATGAAGGAACTGAAATCACACGCCAGATTTTCGAGATGCACGGCACAGGCTCGCTAATCTTCGAAAGTAACGAGGAAGGCGAGGGGGTGAACATCGAAGCCAATGTCCACGAAGCATACATCCTCCGTGACTGGGAAAACGGCATCCTAACTGAGCGAATGGTTCTCGAAGCCACCGGTTCACTATCATTCAATGGTGGCTCGAACAATAGCACCGAAGGTGCTTACGGCGAACTCTCAGTATTCTATCTCGAGACTTGGGATGAAGACGGTGTTCGTCGACTCTCAGACACACAGATCGAAGCCAATATGAGCATTAGAATGAACACTCAGGACGAGGCGTTCTCCATTGAACTCGACGAATTCCGCCTGCGTGAGAAATGGCTCGATGGCGTGCGAGAAGAACAGTCTCTCAAAATCAAAGGTGACGGGGAATTTGGCTTCCTCATCCAGGACAGCCAATTCGAAATTCAAGTTAACGGCACCGTCGCCGATATTCACATCGAGCAACTCGGCGGAGAAGTCATCGAAGACCGAATCATCGTCGATGGAGAATACACTGGCGATGCCAGCGGTTCCTTTGGCTTTGTACGCTTGATTGAGGACTCCACAACTCAAGAAAACGCCACCGGCGAAAAATTCGAAGTCGACGTGATTCGAAACGAATTCTGGCTCAACATCTCTGGAACTCCAATAGGCCCAATTAGTCAAGAGATTGAAGCCGAGCACAATCTGACATTCGAGTACACGGTTCCCCAGACCGACTGGGAGAACCGAACCATCCGCTATCTCTACGTCGAAGACAATGGAAACCAAACGAACGATTACCCTGAGAGGTCCCCTATCCAGTTGGAACCACAACGACCTGAGTATGAGGGTGACATGAACATCACAGGCTTCCGTGAAACTGGAATCGTACCCGATAAATTACAGGTTGGTGACAGTTTTCCGACCTCACAAGCCGGGGCCGGGCCGAGCATCGAAATCATTGGAATTCGCATGGGGATGGCCGATGGCCACGAGGTCGAATTGGCCGAGTGGCAAGATACTGCGAATGATGAAGGTTTCACGGCCTATGGTACTGTGATTAACGAGGGGATTCTCGCTGGATTGCTGCACGAGGTGAACCGAGAAATCAACATTGATTTTCCCTTGGAGGGTGAGAATTCAACGATTAATCAAACAGTCAGTGTAGTCGAACACCAGACGCTTGAGAGGGTTCTCTACCCCTCGGTGATTACGGCCGCGGGCAATACACCGCCTGCTTTACTGGGTTTGGCTTTCCGAGAGGGTGCGCTATTCACTGAAGGTGGGGTTGCGCACCTCGAGGCGAGCGTTGACGACGTCGACACCGATGTCGTCGGAGTCATGGTCGACTTGACCGAATTCGGATTGGGATTCGTGACTCTATCCGATACTGGTCTGAATGGGGATGAGGT
>CAXGBP010000055.1:0-5722 GCA_964007685.1 uncultured Candidatus Poseidoniales archaeon
CGCTCAAGGTCACCGTAATCTGAGCATGATCGCCCGGGATTAGCAAAACCCGTTCTGTGATATTGTTGGGGTGGTCGACGACGAGAGTTGCTGAACGCCGAGGTACGTCGTCGATCGAGAATCGTCCGCCAGAGTCGGTTACGTCACGGTCGATCTCGAGAAATTCCTCGTCGTAGAGAATCACCGTTACGCCTTCGATTGCTTCGCCGCCAGTGGTATTGTCGACGAGGGCTAAATAGACCCCTCCGTGGACATCGGCCAGCCCCCCAGAATCGTCGAGTTGGCCGGTCAGCACATCGCCGACGTCGGCTGTAATATGCAGGCTGCCGGTGACGACGCCGAGGATGCTTCCGAGGATTATGAGGATCGCTCCTGCCACACGAGTGGCCGGATCGACGGAGAGATCCTCAAGCCACCACTCAAGGCGAGTTCGCTTGGATTCGTCATCATTAGACATGCTGGCCGCCCTCCTGCTTGTCCTCGCTGGTGAGTGGCGGCTTCTCAGTTTGACGCTTCCAGATGTACCACGGTGGAAGGACGATTAGAAGGAAAAAGAAAGCGTAAACTGAAACAAATTCAAGGTCTTGTGCGAATCCATCTGTAGCCTTCCAATAAGATACTCCACATTGTAATACTAAGCCCTCGCATTGAATTGAAGGTTCTTCTTCACAGGAAGAGGGATCAAAATCCTCCCATGGAATATTCACTTGATAGTAATTCGACCAATTCTTGCCAGTGACCCACCAGCCACCGCCTGCGTGATCACGAGCGATGCCGTTCAATACCCCAGAATCCTCGGTCTCAAATTGCTCGCGGATGGCTGAGAAATCCACTTTCTGACAGACTATTCCAGTTTCAGTATTAATTCTGTATACATTGTCGTCATACCATCTATTGGCTAAAAGTGGGTAATTACTTGGGCATTCCAATTCATTCCATTTGTCCGTCACAAGTCCCTCGACTCGAACCTCGACTTCTTCTCCCTCAAAGGATGAGAGGTCCTGTGAAAATCGCTTGATCGACGAGCCGCCATCGGAGATCCACAAATTGTCCACCCCGTCACTGCACAACCCCCAGCCTTCTCCCATGTAGGTGAATTCACCCCTCGGTTCAAGGGTCTCGAGGTCGTAGATGAAACCGGTATTTTCCCGCCAGGTGAGTTGTACCACAGAATCATTCCAGATGGTCAGACCCTCGCCGAAATACTCGTCAGGCAGGTCGTACTGGAGCTCAACCGCGCCCGTTGTCATGTTGACGATTCGCACACTGGATTCGCCGTACAGTCCGGTGCTTTCGTAGAATTTGCCGTTGTGGATTTCAAGGCCTTGAGTGAATGCCGTTGGGTCGTGTGGGACGATGCTGACCACTTCCGGAACGATGACTTTCACCCCCCACACGGGATCATCGGATTCTAGTGCTGTGACATTGGAGTAGTCTACTGCCAGCATCGCTTCTTTCAGCGTGTTTTCACGAACCGAGTTCCACGAATCACTCGGTCGTGTATTGGTGAACATCACTACTATGACGGGCTCGCCAGAATCCGTGACGACTCTCCTGAAATTAGTCGACGAGCCAGAGAATGCACCCCAATGCTGCCAGACATCTACCCCCTCGCTGAGTACAAATACACCGCGACCATACCAACCGCCCAATTCGTCATAGGGATTGCCAGTGAAGTATTCGAATGGATTTTCAAAGACCGAACTAGAAATCGTGCCGTCGATGTGGGCGATAAATCGAGCATAGTCTGATGCTGTTGCTATCCAGCCTCCACCTCCATCCTTCTCCTCAATTACGAAGGCCCCGCAGTCCGGTCCGGGAGCAATTTCGAAGATGGGTTCGCCGTTGGAGTCCTGACCTGATGGGAAATGGCATTCATCAGTATAATCGTCGAAGTATGAGACCTCGCCCTCAGCCCTCTGTTCGGGCATTGTCATACCGATTGACATGCTTTCTATTCCCATTGGATTCAGAACGTTCTCTAGAATGTAGGTCTCGTAATCCATGCCCGTCTTGGCCTCAATAATCTGCCCTAGAATCTGATATCCAATGTTGGAGTACTCGTATCTACTTCCGGGATTGTAGTCCAGAGGTCTGCGCAGCCACTCAGATAAGATTCTCTCCATTGTTACGGGGGCTAGATTTCCCCCGTCATAGTCCTCAATCAATGAGTCCTTGTCGACACATGGGTCGTTCTGCCAACTGGCAGTCCAGCGGTTCCAGTGCCAATAGGTGGGGTCTGAAGAAGGATCAAATCCGGCACGATGATTGAGAAGAAGTGAGACATTGATGTCGTTGATAGAGTATTCAGCAGAGTGATTTGGGTAATTGCAGCCAACAATTTCTGAAGGGAGTAAGTCTGGTATCAGATCAACCATTTTATCATCGAGTGAGATGACCCCGTTCTGAATCAAAGTCAGGATTCCAGCTGAAGTCACAGCCTTTGAGAGACTAGCGATTCTGAACTTTGAATCCACAGTGACATTGGAAGACCAGTAATCACCACCCTCACTCTTCCCATTTTCAGAAACCCCGTAGCCCTTGTTGAATACCAGTGACCCATTGTGCATCACGGCTACTTGGGCACCTGGTATGTCCCACTCATCCAGAAGATTGGATACAGTCGCATCGAACTCTTCGAAGGGGTCAGATGGCAACGGCTCGGGGTCGTCAGCCATAGCTGGGACAATCAGTGTCCCAGTGAGCATCAGAGCCGCAAGAGCGAGGGAGATTCTACACGAGCCCATGTTGACACCTATCTCTCGTTGATGATTGCTGAGCGGGATGGTTGTGCGGCTGCGAGGGCTGTTGCGCGTCATGGGAGCGGGCTTTGAGACTCGGCCCTTTGGGCCGGATGCGTCCGAACGATGCTCCATCGATGTTATAGCGGGTTGAAGTGGGGCTTGAACCTGTCTTATTGTTGAGGTGAGTGCAAGTGAGGACTTCAAGTGGTTCAAGACGCTCAACAACTACGTTGTTGTTGGTTTGGCTCATGCTTGCCTCTGTTATGGTGCCGATGGTTAGTGCCAGCGACGAGGCTGGAGATGAGGAAAACGCAATCGTCGCTGGTGACCTCTCTGATTTTGATCCGGACACTGATGGCCATGCCTACATCTACAACGATGAGGATCAACCAGTCTATTCGGCGTTCGGATATCTGAAGGAGCAGTGGATTGAGGATGGATTTCCAAATCTAGTTCTACCATTTTCCCCATCCTATCAGAACACGAGATCGACCGCGAGATCCTGTGAGAATGCTTGGGCTGTCGATGACACTGACACTTTCACCACCTCAAGCGGTTTGGTATCTGCAACGGTCGAGAAGATTTCAACCAATTCCGCTATCTTCATAGAAGATGGAATTGTGATTTCTTCGACAGCACTCAATGACATCGCTTCCACTTGGGAGTCGACAATCTACCCGACTGACACCACCTACTTTGGCAATCCGCCGGACGTCGACAATAATTGCCAAATCGAGATTCTAATCTTCGTAATCGATGGTGGTGGAGGTATTGGAGGATACTTTGACCCAAACGTCGCAAGTTCTCGGGAGATTCTTTTCGTTGATTCTGGTGACATGAGCTGGCGCAATACCATCCTCGCTCACGAATTTGAACACCTGCTCCACAACGCTCGCGACCCTTACGAATACCTCTGGATAGACGAGGGAGCGGCCGACATGGCAGCATACCTCTGCTTCGGTGTGACCGATACGCTGTCGCAGCACGCGAATGAATGGTCTCAAAATTCCAACATAAGCGTGCGCTGGTGGAATCAGAGAATCGCCGACTATGGTGGCGGATTCATGTTCCTGATGTATCTCGCTGACAAACTCGGCGGCGGTGCAGCAATTTCCAGCCTCGTCGCCGACAGCGCGACTGGTGGAGTCGGAATAGAGAACCTCGCTCGCAACCCTCAGGTCGGTTCTACCGCAATCGGCGAGACGATGTCTGATATCTTCGCCAATTTCACTGCAGCGGTCGCACTCGATAGTGCCCAAGGTGCCTTCGGATTCTCCAATATCGCAATGACGGCTGGTTGCGTTACCGGCTTCATCTGCAGAACTCAGATGAGTGGTTATCGTGACGAATGGCAGAACCCTTGGACGAGCCCTGTGCAAGAACTCGAGGGTTGGGGAATGCGTGCCTACAAGTTCGCTGGTGGTACTGGCGCTCCTCTCAACCTCATGGTTCAACCGACTCAGTTCGGCGTCGCTGGAACCGTGATGGCAAAGGATTCCTCAACCGGAACATGGTCCATGAGTCGCTTGCGGATCGACACGGCCACAGGCGCAGGTACTGGTCTCGTTCATGGCTTCGGCAACACTACCGACGAAGTCTGGGTCATCGCTTGGTACGAATCACAAGTCACCGATTGCGATTACAACTTCGCAAGTTGTGGGATCACCACCGGCTCATATCCTGCAACCGATATTGTCGTGCAAGCGGGAATCATCACCGATCCCGCTGAGGTCGATATCATGGGAATCACTCCATTCGATCGTGACGGCGATAATCTCGACGACAGTATCGAGATCGATCTCGAAGTGACCTCAAACGCGTTCTTTGAAATCATTGAGGTCACCTTCGAAGCATTCCTCAACAACACCCTTCGGGACTCTATCACTTTCGCAGTTACCGCAGGAAACAGTATTCCAACTGAAGAATCGATTTGGTTCACACCACCGGAGACAGGCGACTGGACCTTCGGTGTCGATATTCGTGACATTACCGGAGCTGTCATCGACACCGCCTTCACTCTACCCCTTGAATTGGGCAATATGGAACCTGTAGCCACGGGTTCTACTTCGACTGCCATCACCCAGACTTGGCTTCCGGTGAGTATGTTCGGTGGTGGCTTTGACGTTTGGGGATTCGGCCAACTGAACCAAAGTTACAGTCACAACGAGACCCCAGTCGCTTACAATTGGGATTTTGGCGACAACTCGAGTTCGGGCCTGAAGAACCCGGTTCACATCTACACCGAAGCTGGGAATTACACAATCACCCTCACCGTGGAAGACATTGGCGGATTCTACTCTGAAATCCAATCTTGGACTCTCACAGTCGCAGATACGACCGAACCGATTCCCGAAATCCGAGTCGATGGAGTGACCATTACTGACGAGATCGTCCTACTCACAAATCAGCGAGTTCTTTTCTCCGCTCGCAGCACGGTCGACAACGTACCACACGAGCAGATGGAGTTCACTTGGAATTGGGGTGATGGGAGCGACGAGGGCGGACAAGGCATGGTCGAAGGCAGTCACTCCTACGTCGACGGCAGCGCCGATGGAATCGTCTACACTCTGACTCTGACCGTCAATGATGGCACCTTCGTAGTCGAGCATCAAGTCTACGTACGAGTGCTGAACAGAGTCCCTCGCCAAATCTTCGCTGAAGAACTTCAGACTTACACCTTAACTCCTCTCGAGATGCCCGATGTATTCACCGACGATGATGGCCACATAGTCGAATACCTCTGGACATTCGATACCGGAGTCAATCTATCAGGACGCGGTATGACTCTGACCTCCGACTTCTCCGCCAGCAGTTCAGTCAGTCGTAATCCCACTGTGGGATGGATGACCCCTGGCCTCAAGTCAATCACGCTCGAAGTGACTGATGATGACGGTAATATGTCGAGCATGATCCTAATGGTTCGCGTTCTCAATCAACGCCCAGTAGCCGTCTTCGACAGACCATCTGACGGATCCGTC
>CAXGBP010000056.1:0-5707 GCA_964007685.1 uncultured Candidatus Poseidoniales archaeon
ATCAAGGGATTGCCTTATCATCGAGCCTGAGAGTCAAACCGAAGCGGTTTGATGGATTGCCCGATTGAGCCAGCCTCGCATTTGAACTATGATACTCAGAGCCTTGCTTGATACGCTCGCGCGCGTATGAGGGGTTTCGTTGATAAGTTGGGCGAAGGTCAGGGGACACTTCGGTGGTCGGAATGAACGAAGAGATACAGACTTGGTATGGTCGAGAAAATAGGAAGAAGAGCACGTCAGCCCTGATGATGGTGGTGCTGATGCTGCTGAGCACGCAGATGTACAATTTCATCGGCGCCGAAGAGGCTGAAACCAGCCTTGAGGGGCCGGAAGAAACTCCTGCTCGGACTGCTTACCAGCAGTTCTACCAGAGTGGGGGAGCTAGTGCAGGCGAGACTCAAGGCCAGCCGGCTTCGACCGCTGACTTCCAGCACCCAGCCTTCTCTGATGCGAATTGGGTTGATCCTGCCTCATACCAAGGCAAGATCTCCGACCCCTCAATTCTCCTGACCGACCCAGGCTACGGATTCCACCTTGAGGAAACCAATACCGAAGACCACGACAATGATGGAATCAATGATCTCGATGACCTCGATGACGATAATGATGGAATCAGCGATCTCATCGAGCGCTTCGACGGATGCTACGGAACCGATCCATTCGACCACGATAACGACGGAGTCGATGACGAGAATGATTGGGATGACGATAACGATGGAATCCTAGAGGGGCCTATTGACTACTCACAAGGCGCCGATCCTTGGAATGTCAGCGCCGACCGTTATGTCATGCCGAATACTGTCCACCCATGGACTGGAACTCCGGTCGGCACCGGTTATCGAATCGATCAGAATCTGATGGATCACGATAACGACGGCGTCACCGATGAGGACGTCGATGGCAGCGGGCGTGGCTCCTATGATGAGGACGACGATAACGACGCCCGCATCGATCAATTCACTTGGCCATGCGATTTCGATGGCGACGGCGCTCAGGATTACTTCGACGATGACGACGATAACGACGGCGTCATCGACCTCTGGGACACACACCCTTGGGATGCCTCGATTACCACGAACATCACCACCACAGCACCTCTGTGGGATGATTGGTATGAGTGGGTATCGGCCCAGACTCACGATATCGCAATCAACGCGGGCGCCTTTGGCACTCGAGCATTAACCATCAATCAGGGCGATACCGTCATATGGACCAACGAGGATACTCAAGATCACACAGTGACATCAGATATCGGCCTCTTCGACAGCGGTACCATCGCCCCCGGTGCAAGTTGGACATTCATCTTTGACAACGCAGGGACATTCAGCTATCTTTGCGACATTCACCCATCTATGACAGGAACAATCACTGTTCAGTCAACGAGTGGTTCCGACAATACCTATTCCGAATATATCGGCGGTGTAGACTATGTTTCGATGGAAGCGAATGTGTGGCACCCTCTTGGAAATCAATCCTTTACCGAAGTTGTCGATGGTGATCTCGACGGTGATGGGATCCCGAATTTCCTTGATCCAGACAACGATAACGACGGAACACCGGACTCAGCCGATACCGATGATGACAACGATGGCTTGCTCGACATGTACGATGTCGACGACGACAACGACGGAATCCCCGACGCGTGCATGCAACTCGATACAAACAAGGATGGCCAAGGAGATTACCCAAATTCCTTCGAAATCCAAACTCCTGGGCGTGATTGTGAGATTGATTACGACAGGGATGCAGACGATGATCGGTATCGCCCAATCGATATGGATTACGATTTGGTATGGGATTGGATGGATCCAGATATGGGCGCGCTTGAACTCGATGAACTCGACAACCCGAATGGCGCTCCTCGGAACGACGCGAATGATGAACCCTACGACCTAGACAATGATGGCATCCTAAACGAAGCGGACCCATACATGCTCGCCACTGAGGATCAAGTCAATCAGTGGGACTGCGCCACTCAGGCTAACCCTAATCCGCAGAATTCCGACATGAATTGCACTGTCGCGCGTAAGTCGTACACTGGCAATAATGACTGGGATAACGACGGTCTGAATAACTGGGAGGACCGTGATGATGATAACGACGGAATCCTTGATTGGATGGATATCGACCCTAATTGCGATTTCGACGATGACAATGATTTGCACCTGCTCAATGGTTCTCGCTTCCGTGACGACGGCCCGAATCATATCGATACCGATATTGACGGGGATGGTTTGGCGAACGACGAGGATTGGGATGACGATAACGATGGGATCTCGGATTACTACGACCCCGACGACGGTAATTGTGGAGTGGTCGACCAAGACCAGACCGACCCGTTCGCAACATATTACGGATACTCGCACGATGATGGAGATATAATCGACGGTTCAGATGACAGCGACCTATGGGCACAATTCGAGGATACGCACTGGAAGATGTGGTGGCACTTCAATCCGTTCACAGAGGATAATGGATTTATCTATCCCCACAATGGTTACGACGATTCCACCGTGCCTCGGACAAATGGGCAGATCCCTGAGATGTATTGGTATGTCCTCATGCATTGGAGTCCTTGGAATGGCCCTAATTATTTCGACATTGACAAAGATGGCGATTCACTTCAAAATGGAATCGATATCGATGCGGACGGCGATGGACTTCCCAATTGGTGGGATCAAGATGAAGGGAATGATGGAGTTCTGGATGTTAATGATCCCGGACAAGGAGGCTCATTCGACAATAACGAGTGCGGTTACACATTCTGGTGGCTTCTAATCGCCGGACAAGCCATTGAGCAAGCATGCGGACTGCCGTACGCCTGGCTTTACGGTTACCCCGTTGTTCCGGCTAGTAGGACGAACGGAATGTCGTTCACTCTTCCCTATTCCAGCCGACCCGATGCTGGCCATGACGAAGGGGCTTACAATGGAACCAATTCACAAGGCCAGTGGACCTGTCAGACTCAGTGTTGGCATTTCGATTTCCTAGGTCAAGGTGATGCTGGACCGAGCGCGGCTGTAAATTACAACCAGATGAAGGATAATCGGGATTTGTATACCGCTTGGGTCGGAATCAATTGGGGATTCTTCCAATGGACTGCTGACAGTAATGCCAATCTATTCCCCGATGAAGTCGCTGATTTATTGAACAATGATGTCGATCCGGACGACGATTGTGGCGCTCCGGTGTCTGGAAATTTGAATCCTCAATGTATGGTGAATGATACTGCAGATTTGGATGATGATTTCGACGGAGTCTTCGATCATTGGGATGTCGACGACGATAACGATGGAATCTGGGATTATTTCGAAATCGACAGCAATGACGACCTTGACGACGACGCCAATACCGATGCCCCCAATTTCTTTACCGGCTCAAATTGTGATGACCAAGACGACGACGGCACCGACACGGATCCAGACGACGATGGTTGGTACCAAGCCGTCTGGGACAAAGGTGTGTTAGGACAGGGACTCCTATTCCCTGTGTACTACGATGTCGACAACGATAACGACGGAGTCCCTGACGGAGAAGACCCAGATGACGATAACAATGGAGTTCCCGACTCCTTACAGGAAACTCTTTGCTTCGTTGGCGAAGAACAGAGTGTTTGGGATCACGATAACGACGGCGTCCTTGACTGGGCTGATGATGACTGGGATGCCGATGGATTGGTCAATACTCTCGAGTTGAATACAGCCACACCGTTCATCTCTCCATGGGATCATGATAACGACGGATTGAGAGACGACATCGATCTCGACGATGATTCGGACGGCATGCTCGATAAGGACGAGATTATGCTATGGCCATCTCGTTTCGGCCAGGAATCAACAAACCCGTGGGACCACGACGATTACGGAAATGGAACAGGCATCGCTAACCCCACCGACCCATTCACCGGTCCGGACGCGATTGACGAGGATGATGACGCCGATGAGAGACCCGATCGTGATTGGGACCATCTCGAAGAGGACTGGTCGAATTCCTCAGATTGGGATAGCGATAACGACGGAGTCCTCGATGAGGATGACAAGGTGCCTACGAGAATCAATCTCACCAGCGCTAACGTCCTCTGGCTCGATGCGGTAAATCCAGCCGTATTCCGTGGCACTGTGAACTGGCTCGACCCTGATACAGGCGTCTTCGAGCCAGCTCCCGACCTGCCGGTTCAGATTACTATCGAATGGGCTAGAAATAGCACCCTCGCCCTCGAAACCGTCGATGTTCTGACTGATGCGGCTGGAGTTTTCGTCGTAGGGCAATTCCTCTTGCCAGAGGATCTCATTGTTGGCCCTAACACGACTTACAATGTCTACGCGGAGGTCACAGAGATGTTCTATCACGACGGTTCACAGACTGAACCGATGCCTGTAGAAGTCCGCGCCAACACCTCGATTGACTACGTCGCATGGACATACTTCCGCAGCGACGAGCAACCACTATTCACCGATTACAAGGTGCATTATGAGGCCGATTGGGATCGAGGAATCTTCGACAATCGAATACCTCACGCGCCGGTCTCCTTCCGTATTCACGGCGGACCATTCGGCAACCACACCCACCCGACCATCTTCGATGGATACGGCTACGGTTACCGTGCTGATACGTCAGGATGGATTTCACTGACCTTCGTCCAAACCGCAGGCGCACAGGGCCAGTGGAAGCAGGTTCAGTGGAATTCAACGATGGATAACGGCGTTGGCAAGTTACCAGGCGGCTACGAAGAAATCGTCTGGGATGACAATGCGAAAGATCACTTCGTCCTCGGACGCTATGAATACACCAACACCAGTTTGCCGATTGGCGATTATGCATTCACTGGTTTCGCGCGACCCGATTTGGGCGATGAGTGGCCATTCCCATACCTTGAGCAGTCCGAGACCGAGGCGTTTGCTATCCGCTCGATGCACCGAATGTACATCGAAGCTGACATGTTCACGCCATCGACTAGGCCGGTTTACTTCTGGGACACCACACAGTTCACAGGATCATCCTTCGGAGCGTGGAGGGCTCTCTTCCACCAACCAAGTCTTGACGCTGCTGGCCTCGTCTACGAAGACGTAAGCCTCGGCAAGCCGTATGCGATGACTTGGGATGGAACTCCTGAGGGGCTAACTGGAGAGAGCTCACGACTGCGTCCGTTCCTCTCTTCGAACGGGACTCATTGGCGAATCGGCATGCAGAACGGTGGCGACTTCAATGTGCCACCGTGCGGACCAGTCGACCCAGTCGACCCGAAGACCGTCATTCGCTGCGAGATTATCCCTGAGATGTTCACCGGAGAGACTCTGAGAGTCATCGGAAGCGTTTGGAACCGGACCTTGGTTCCATGGCCACATGACCCGATGACGCTTCAGGTCGATCTTGACCACAATGGAATCTTCGCGGGCTCACAGGAAACTGGATACGCTCGCGCACCACAGATGGTGAACGGAGTCGCGACCTTCGATTACAATTGGACCTGGTATTCCCAATATGCTGCAGGCCACTACGGACTACGCGCGGACTTCACCAACTCGAACTACTACTTCACTGGAAACCAGAGTTCAGTCCTCGCTCCTACGGGCGCTTACCTCAATGTCTCAGTCATTGGAACGACCGAGTTCAAAGAATTACTTGAACCGCGCTTATACCGCGGCCAGAACCGCACAATCAATGTTCAGTTGCTCGATAATTCATTGCAGCCACTAAAGAATTCTCA
>CAXGBP010000057.1:0-5667 GCA_964007685.1 uncultured Candidatus Poseidoniales archaeon
GCCACCATGGCTGTACTACCAAAATGGACAGTGGTCCCAGCAGGAGAAGTATGGGGAGGCATTCCTGCAAAATGCATTCGCCGCGCCGACGGTTCAAAACCGGAATGATGCTGAGATAATCACTCAACTTGCGAGACGGTTCACTCGTCGTCGACTTCTTCCTCAGGTTCGTCATCAGCAGCTAGCTCATCGCCTGCGGCTTCCAAAGCCTCATCCATGCGCTCGCGGAAGGTTGTTTGCTTCAGTTCCTGCTCGCGAATCGCCTCGATGGCGGAATCAATCATATCGTAGCGAGTCTGAATCGCTGTACTGAGATCCTCGAAGAGTTTCATGTGTTGAGCATACCAATCATCGCGAGCGTTGAGTTGCCCCTTGGCGACGCGTAGCGACTCATCAAGGTCTTCAGCAACCTCGAAAACGCGGCCAAGACGAGCTGACTCACGAGTATACATCTCCTCCATCTTCTGGAGTTCGGGCTCGAGGTGTTTGACTCGCTGGGAGTTCTTCGCACCGTCGAGTTCGAGGTCACGAATTCTTACATCCTTCTCGGAGAAGAGTTCCTGCATGCCCTCCATTTCGATCTCTTTGTCAATCATCTGACGCTCAAGGACATCGATTGTTGCGTCCTTCTCATCGGCCGCATCCTTGAGGGCGGTGTAACCTGCGTAGAGCTTCTCAAGGCGGTCCTTCTCCTTGACGAGATCCTCTTCCAATTGGCGGATTCGCAGATCGGGGGAGACAGTGGAGTCTTCTTCGCTCATCGACGCACCTCGCTACTTCGAGACTCCG
Organism: uncultured Candidatus Poseidoniales archaeon; assembly: GCA_964007685.1. Taxonomy (GTDB): domain Archaea; phylum Thermoplasmatota; class Poseidoniia; order Poseidoniales; family Thalassarchaeaceae; genus MGIIb-O1. The sequence goes on from CAXGBP010000057.1 coordinate 790, forward strand.
CCCCGCTTTAACTGCGGCGGATTGAATGTTCTGCGAATCCGCGGTTGGAAAGTCTACGTCTGCCTCGGCGAGTCGTCGAAATCATTCACAAAGGGCTGCGACTGCTGCTGCAAGCGCTACGTTGAGCCGCTTTGAGTGAGGGATGTGGAGTTTCTCGTCCGGTCCATGGGCATTATTCCCTGGACCAGCCGATCCCGTGCAGATGAAGGATGCCTCGGGGAATTTCTGCTGAATCATCGCCATGAACGGAATCGTTCCGCCTATCCAAGTCGCCATCGGCGGGAATCCAGTGAGATATCGACTGGCACCGTCGAGGGCTGCTGCAACGCCTTCGTGTAGAGGCGGAGCATGGAATCCATCGGCAGGCTCTGTCGCGTGGTAGGTCACTTCTGCACCGTAAGGAGGGTTGGCCTCAAGAGTACTCTTGGCGATCTTCTGCACCTCTTCCGCCTTGACTCCGGGTGGGATGCGGAAGCTGAGTTTGAGATCAGTATGAGTTCGCAATACGTTACCTGCAGTCTGTACTGGAGGCATGCCATCGGCGCCGATGATTGCGAGGGCTGGACGCCAATTGATGTCGAGCAGGATTTGGTCAGCGCCGCGTGTTTGTGGTTCGAGGGAATCAACTACTGGTAGACTCTTCCAAAGTTCGTCACCAAGTATCTCACCGAGTGCGGTAGCCTCGGCATGAATCTTGTCTGAGATATCGACATGCATCTCTGGAATTAACACTCGACCGGTCTCGCTATCCTCAACGCGGTCGAGCAACATCCGCTGAATCCTGAACGAAGACGGTATGGCCCCGCCAGACATTCCCGAGTGGACTCCTTCGTGCGAGACCTTGACTCTGAGGTTTCCTGCGGCAAGGCCTCGCAGAGCCTCAGTGACCCAAATGTGGTCGTATGTTGGGCCACCACTGTCGAGAACGACAATGAGGTCCGGCGAACCGAGTTCGTCTGTCAATGCATCGAGGTAAGGTGGCAAATCGAAGGAGCCGGATTCCTCACATGTTTCGATGATGAAAGTCGCCTTCGGGTGCGGGATTCCGGCCTCTTGTAGCAACCTAATCGCAGTCACACAGAGGTATCCGCCATAGCCGTCGTCGACGGAGCCGCGTCCGAATAGGAATGGGTCGCGGCGCACCGCTTTCAGCGGGTGCAATCCTTCTGACCAAAGGTGAGGGCGGCTCGGTTGTTTGTCTAAATGTGAGTAGAAAAGAACCTCGCCGCTACCGGTGCCTTCGATTGTGACCATAAGCACCGGTGAATGCTCTGCAATTCGATGAGTTTCGTAACTCATACCTTTGAGGCCTTGTTCATCTAGCCAACCCGTGAAGAGTTCTATTGTGGCTTGAAGTTCTCCCAATTCGTCCCAATTTGGCTCAAATCCTGGTGAGAGAGCGTGGATCTCAATGAATTCGCCTAGACTAGGTAGGATCGACTGCTCCCAAATCTTCTCTGCATTCTCAACTAGGCTGTCGAGGTCGGCGGTCATGGCTTCGGCTGCCCTACTGGGCAAATGGAGTCTTCCCCCCTGTCGCTTCACAACGCTTGTTCATGCCTCGATGCTAGCTTCGGTTTCGCTCAGCGGCCCACAAATCGGCAAGTCCCCCATGCTGAATGGGCACATCGCGCAAACGTGGGCTTCTGATTGAGGGAGGCGCTGGAAATCGGCGAGTGGAAGTTCTGTTGCGAGTTCCATTCGCGCCGCCGTTGCGAGGATATCGTCTATCTGGGCTTGGGCTTGTTCGAACATCTCGGCCGGATAGATGACGAGGCGGCCGGTGACACCGACAAGAATCGCCGGCCGCTCGACCCTTCGACGCTGGCCCTTTGGTCGCGTCGCTTCCATCATCTCCAACGCTCTGTGGTACAGCGCCAATTGTAGTCGATGGTGGCGCAGCATCTCGATTTCAGCATCGTTGGCAGGTTCGGTGGCGTGGTTACCGAGGGCTTCGAGGAGGGGTCCTGAATTATCGAGGATGCTCGCTGCCTGTTCGGTCTTGAGGTCGATTGGCCTGATAGATGAAGACCCATCTTCGTGGGATGAGCAGAGAGCGAGATCGATTGAACCATCCATGTCGATGCGGGCTCTCTCGATGCCCGCTAATTGCTCGATTCCATCTGGTGTCCAGCGGGTTCTCGGAACCATTTCGAACGAGACTGGATTTGAAATGGTGAATGGGTATTCTGTACGCAGGCCTTCGACTCGCTCACCATCGATGACTTCTGCGTGGGTTAAGCGTCCGACGAGGCCCTCTTCGATGCGCTGCAGCATCGTCGTAACTACCTGCTCGGTCTTCACCTCGTCGACACCACGAGGCATCAGCTCAGTGAACACCTCAGCGAGCAGGTTACTATCGCTCAGCCTGCTTTTAACTGGATTCGACCAGATTTCAGGCAGGGCCATCGAAGGCTGCGCACCATCTGGCCCTGGATTGCCTATGCCGACCTCGAGCATCCTGTGAACTATGAGACCCAATTGGGTCGGCGAAGGCAGATTTGAGGCGCCTTCTGTTTCGGATGATGGCGGGCCGTCCGGCTCATCCATCAGCCTCGATGCACGGGGGTCTTGCTCATCCTCCTCATCGTGTTGGTCTGTGGATGAAATCGGATCGGGTTTGAGGCCGCCGCGCGTCTCGAACCAGTGCCTGCGCGGGCAGGCATCAATCTTCGAGAGACGATGTGGGGCGAGGCGGATGCGGGCGCCGGTCGATATCCTCGTCGTCAATTCCACAGGGGCCAAGCGTGAATCGTTTACCGCTTGATCGAGCATTGTTTGGCGAACGAGTGGTGAGTGAAGCACATTCTCGTTCGTATCCTCACTCCGAAAGCAATCTGGATGATGGTAGATTCTCATACCGGACTTTGGGTGACCCGGTTCCTCGGCACGTAGCCATCCATCTTGTTGCAGACTTCCTGGGTTGAGGAATCGGTCAGCCCCTCCCCCTGAGTTGAGCGGATGAGGCTGACCATCGTCCTCGGCTGCAACCCATGGAGATTGATTCGAGGTCTCGCCGCGACGATGTGAGGCCTGCCTGAGCGATTCAGCCCACATCTGGCCGAGCGTTGTTTGAGATTCGGAATACTTCCAATCAATTTTCAGTCCGGCCTCATCAATCCACTCAGTTTTCTCGGGTGAGCCAACGATGACGAGGTGTTGTTCGACACGTGTTGCAGCGACGTAGAGGAGGCGGCGAGCTTCGGCGTTTTTCCGTTTGAGAGCGATTCTTCGAGAGTGTTGCCACATTGCGGATGCGGGGTACTTATTGCCTGGCCAAGGTGCTGGATGACCCGCGAAGAATTCAGGGTTGACGATGAGTCTTGATTGATCCTCATTGGTCAAAGTCACCTGTTTTTTACTAAACAAATCAGTAACGAAAACTACCTTCGCCTCCAAGCCCTTCGCATTGTGGATGGACATCAGTTGGACTGCGTCGCGCTCGGGGGTATTCTTGCCCTCAAGCGCGCGACCTTCTTGCTCGCGCAGGTCACGTAGGCGGTCGGCGATGACGATTGGGTCCCCGCCAACGGAGTCAGAAATCAAACGAACTTCGTTGACGAATCTCTCGACATCTTGGATTGCTCCTTCTTCACAGTGAGCTACGAGAAGGTCTGACTGATCGATGGTCTCGTCGAGTAGATCGATTAGACGTCCAGCAGCTGAGAGTTCGAGCCAGCGCTGGACCAAAGCCTGCTGCCTTTCTGAAACTGAATGGACAAGCAAGCGCTCGAGTAGATTCTCATTCCTTCCCGCTGAGAGGAAGGCTTGCAGGCTTGCATCATCCATCCCGATGAGTGAGGAGCGCGCGACCCAAGCTGCTGCGAAGCGACTACTCGGTCGCGCGATGAATTGTAGCAATCCATCGAGTTCGGCGACAGCAGGACGCCGCATCAAGCCGCCCTCACGGTCGGCTTGAACAGGAATATTGTGGTCTCGGAGATGTCGAATCAGAGCGTCGCGAATCTTCGACCTACTCGCCATCAAAATCATGATATCACTGTACCGAATCGGTTTCTCGGCTGACGGGATTACCTGCCATTCGCCGTCAGCGTGTCGCACGCGAGTGTCTCTACACGCTGTCAATGCCTGAATTCGCTCAGCGATCATCATCGCTTGGCGCTCGAAGGAGTCTGGCTTGCCGGGGCCGAATGGATCGATGTATGTCGTTAATTCCGTAGGGGGGTCCTCGTCACCATCATTCCTGACTGGACAAATCCATTCAAGGACGCCACGGTGGTGCTCTTTCTTCGAGGAAGGAAGCAAGCGCTGTGGCGAGGCGTAGTAATCCGCATTGGGGAAGAATCGATGGCGATCCCCGAATAGGTCCTCCCACCACTCGTTCATTACCTGCAATAGATCACCATCGGTGCGGTAATTCGTCGTCAGTGAAATCTGGCCTTCTCTACGAGCATCGACCTCTTCCGGAGTGAGAGAAGATGCTCCCTCGGTCGTCTCGAAATGCACCCATCCAGTGAGATTGCGCGCGTTGGTTGCCATCAATTCCGAAGCGCGTACAATCTGACGTTCGTGAGAGAATCGCGGGTCTCGACTCTGGATTCCACTCCGTAGAACTGGCTCACGAGTGAGTTCGCTCAAGTTGGTAAATTCGTGGCGATTGATGGCTCGAAGTCTCTCAGCGAATTGGCGGAATCCGGCGACTTCGGCTTGGCGGAATGCGTAAATCGACTGTTTCATGTCACCGACATAGCAGACAGTTGGCTGCCAATCGGTGTCCGGTTCCTCTACCTCTCCTGAGCGTATTTCCCTCGGCCCCCAGAGACGAGATAACATGCGCCATTGTAGTGGTGAATTGTCCTGAGCCTCATCTATGATGAAGGCTCGATAGCGTCGCCGAATACTGCGTAAATCAGAGTG
>CAXGBP010000058.1:0-5651 GCA_964007685.1 uncultured Candidatus Poseidoniales archaeon
AGAAGCAAGAAGTTCTCGACTTCGTCTGCGAGAACCCATTGAGTCGTAGTCATACCAAATAGCACATCCTCTTTGATTCCGAGTGATACGAACCACGGAGCATGAGTTACATCGTTCGAACTCATCGTAGCAAAATAGGCCGTATCGGCCTTGAGAGATAGCAAAGGCCGATCGCTCCCTTCGATTTGAGTGGTCGAAACCGTGCAGAGATCTTCTTCGAGATCGAGGCAATCGAACTCCCAGTACCATTGGTATCCAGTGATTTCGATGATATTGTAGCAGTCGGCTTCGTACATGCCCGTATCCTCGTTGAAAATTAGATTCGAGGTTTCACCGGCAGCGCACTCATCGCCGAAGTATCCGTCATCGGCATTCGCAGCGGACCAGATGTTGTCGAGTGGAGCCCAGGAGATGAAAGTGAGGTAGACGATGAGTATGAAGGGCACAATAATCCAGGTAAGTTCGAGTTTGAGATTGTCGTATTCCTTCGGGAAAACACCGACTTGTAGATTGTCGATATTTGGACTCTCTCCCTCCTCAGAGCGATAGAAGAATGAGTGGTGATACAACCAACCGAATGTGAATATCCCGACAAGAGCCGACCACAACACGTACTCGTTCCAGAGGTCGTCGTATAGAGGTGTGATGAGACCCATCGCTATCTCCATTCGGAGCGCGTGCGAATAACCCTCATAAGTTTGAGGTAGTGACAATCGTCAGACATGGTCCGACATAGTCGGAAAGGACTTCAAACATCCTAATTCACAGAGTTGGTTTGGATGACGCCTGAATGGGTCAGGTTATCTGGTCGCAAGACCTTGGTTGAGGTCGATGTGCAACCGGGTTCGAAGCAGTCTGGCGTGGTTGGATTTGAACCGTGGCGGGGGCGATTGAAGGTGGCTGTACGCTCGCCTCCGGTGGATGGCGCGGCCAATGCTGAATTGCTTGAAATCATGGCCGCCAGCCTCGGCGTGAAGTCGAGTCAAGTTAGCGTCGAGGCTGGAGCAACGAATCGACGCAAGACGATTGCAATCGTTGGAGATCACGTCGATTCGCTGAAGGCGCTGAAGGAGGGGGAATAATGGGAGCCAGCGACTGGATTCACGAGCGAGTCAATCTGGCGGGACCTGCCGACAGAGCGGCTCGTTTCGACCGCGCCGCTAGAGCGATTGCGGATTGTCAGCGGCGCAATAGAGCCCCCATCGACGGAGGGGCAGGATGCCCGATTCTAGTCGAGGGACTGAAGGATGAGGCGGCCCTGAGAGCACTCGGTTTCGAGGGGCCAGTCGAGCGGATGAATCGGGGTTGGGACCGCTCGCGATTAGTCGCTTATCTCTACGACAAATACGGTACGAGAAATACTGTCGACAGTGGTCCACCACTAATCCTGTTGATGGATTGGGATCGCACAGGTGGTCGTCTCCAAACAGCGCTGCGCAACCGCCTCCAGGCACTGGATGTACCAATTGATGAAGATCTCAGAATAATCCTCCTCAAAGCAATGAAACCAGAGGGTAGAACCGTTGAATCCATCGCTCCTTATGCGCCTTCTCTGATACCATTAATCAGAGCGTATTTGGAAGAGGAATGAAGTTCATTCAAGCGGGAAAGAGGTGGGTTTCTCTTTCACAGTATTGAGGACTAGATGGGTCACAGAACGAGCGACTCCATCCATCGACAAGACATTCTTCGAAAGGTCATCTAGGTCGCTACGGTCGCGAGCTCGAGCGATAATCATAGAATCGAAATCTCCGGTCACATCGTAGACACCGTAAACGCGAGGGTCGCGCGCGATTTTCTCTTGGATTTCGATGAGGCGACCCTTCTGGATGCGAAGGCCGATGACGACGTTGAGGCCCCATCCAACCTTGTCGGCATCGAGTATCACGCGATATCCCGTGATGATTCCAGATTCCTCGAGTTTTTTGACACGGTTGCTCACAGTTCCCAGTGAGACCCCAACCTCTTCGGCGATCCGGCGCAGGGAAGTACGTGCGTCCTTTTCCAACACCTGGATGATGTTGCGGTCGGTATCGTCGAGCATAATTCGGCCTCGGGAGAAAAGGCCCGGAACCTACGGCTATTGAACATTCACCCTGTATTTTGCTACCCTAGTGAACAGATGTTCATTCTTCTTCGTTGGTTTGTTGGCTTTCCTTGAGCGGCTCAACACCTCGAATAGCTCGTAGGACGACCAGTTCGCTGGTGCGTAGCATGAGGCTGGTACGGCCACCTATCCAAACTGGTATCGCCGTGCCGTCGGAGTCGTCAACGAGAAGATGATTGCCTCTGAATTCGGCTAGGTTCGAGTTTACGTCAAACGGCTCCGGCTGCTCCCCAGAGAGTAGTTTGTCAATGGTTTCTGAAGGGACTTTTGTATGGCCCGAATCAGCGATTCCGGCGATGCGTGATGCGGCTGCGCCGACGACTCGCTCGAACTCGCCGCGGCGCAGGTGGGCGACCTCAAGGCCGAGGCTTGCGACCTTGAGTGGTCGCCAGCGGCCGCCAGGAATTCGGGTCCTTCCGCCTCTGCGGCCGCGCTCAGAAGCCCAAATTGAGTGGACCTGTGGAGTTGACCAGAGGATCTTCTTTCCGCGCGACCAGAGATCTTCGGGGAGCGTTCCCCATTCGCCGGTTAGCATCTGGCTCTGTGCCTCGGATATCGGTCGCGGGACTGCGTCGTGGTCGCGTGGTGCTTTTTCATCGCTGAGAGTTTCCTCGACCTCGGCAGCTTTGCGGGATGGCGCGTCGGCTGATTTCTCAAGGATTGCGAGGAAGAAGCCGCCGCCGCCCGACTGTTCATTCCACACGCGCATGCATTTTGGTAAGGCGGCGGCGATGTCAGATTCGGTGGGCGGAGCGAAACTTTCGCGTTGTTCAGTGTCTTGAACGATTGAACAGTCATCAGATAGGGCTGGCCATTCGTTCATTCCTGGTGAAGCTGTTAGGTCAGGAATCGTATCGTGGGCTAGGGAGAGGCTGAGTGAGGGATAATTGCGCAGAACTTCGGCAATCACAGCCTCGTTCTCGATTGGGTCGAGTGAACAGGTGGAGTAGACTACTCGCCCACCGGGTTTGACCAAGCGGGCCGCTCGGCTGAGGATGTCGATTTGCAATTTCTGCATCGAGCGGCCGCCATTCGGTTTCCAACGCGACCAGACATCCGGATTCTTTCGCGTCGTTCCGGTTCCCGTGCAGGGGGCGTCGACGAGGATGCGGTCATAGCCAGCTTCTGGGAGATTCGGAAAGTGTCGCGCATCGTGATTGACTACAACTCCTGAGCGCGAGCGATGTCGTTGCATATTCGAGACGAGGAGATTCACTCTTCCTCGGACGACTTCGTTAGCGACGACGACTCCAGAGTCGCCGAGGTGCTCGGCGATCTGAGTTGTCTTCGAGCCGGGACTGGCGCACATGTCGAGGATGACTTCGCCCGGTTGCGGATCAAGGGCCAGCACTGGTAACATCGAGACCGCTTCTTGACGAGTCAAGCGACCGGTCTCGTGGAGGGCGGCTAGAATCGACTTGACATCACCTTCGGCCCGTCCTCTTTCGAAGGGCATCTGCCATGCGGAGCCTGGCCCGTTAAACCAATCAATAGGCTTGCAATCAACCGATTTCAACCAATCCTCAACCCACTCGGAATCACCAGATAATGGGTTGACGCGCACGGTTTCAGGCAATCTCTCGTACGCGTTCGCGAACCAAGAGTCAGCATCAGAGCGCCAGCAGCTGACCGCCTTCAACAGCAGGCTGCTGCGTGCAGCCACGGCCCAATCGACCTCCTCTCGCACAAGCCATCCGTCCCACCACTTGAACATCAAGCGATTGGCTCCCGCGAGAGAATCGACCCCCCTAATTCGCCTCGACGAAGCGAACAGAATCGTAAACGGTTAAACCTCCAACTCAGCGCTCACGAGTTGCGGCGTAAGTCGCATGGGATGCACATGACTGGACTGAGAAGAAGAATCGCGAGAAATCCAACTACACCGAATCGAACCGACCAAATCGAGGCGACTCGCAAACTCGTCGGGCTTGTCGAGCGGGCTCGTCAGAATGGACATGAGCAAGGGCCGCTAGCGCCAGTCGAAGCACTGATCACGGTCGACCGTGATGAGTGGACTTGGCAAGTGGTCGACCGAGATGTCCTCGAATCCCTTTCACATCGATTGGTTTTCCAATCATCTGCCGGCAGCCGTCGTGAGATTCTCATGACTGCCGGCATCGACGCCGCGATGGACGCGGCGTCGCGCATCGTCGAGCTCGACGGAGGCTGTGTTCTCATCGAGACTCTCGACCCATGAATAATCGCGACTCAGTCGTCACTTTCAGTTGAATGCAGCATTTCGCCCTACCTTCGCCGCGTTGATATAGTGCAGGCAGGTGCGACGGCCCGATGGCTAAGGACAAGAAGGGCAGTGGTATCCAGCAGGCAGCTGGCCTAATCCGCTACTTCGACGAGGAGTCGGAGGACGCAATCCAGATCAGCAAGGGCTTGATCTATACCGTCTGCGTGGTGTTCTCGTTGATGATTTATCTCCAGCAGCACGGCGTTTGGTCATGGATGGGCGACGTTCTTTCGGGCATCGTCTGATTATTCTTCTTCGGTCAAATCGACCAGTGGAACCTCATCTTCGAGAAGGTGCGAAGCCTCTACTTCCTCCTGTTTCCCTCGCTCATCCCACCAGGTCATGACTCCCATTCGTGTTGCAGCCGACTCGGATGAGCGGACTTCGGTCGTCGGGTCGGCTTCGACGAGCGCTTGGGTTGCTCGACCGAGCGCTCGCTCAACCGCCGGCGCGTTGTGATCTGCTAATGCAGCACGCGCCTCATCCAAACTTTGGCCAGCCTCATCTAGAATTCCATCGATATTCTCAGTACCTCGCAGGCTGGCAATGCGCTCGGACAGAGTGGTGATTTCCTCATTCATGTCCGAGCGCGCGTGATCAATCAATCCCTCCCAAGCAGCACGATGCTCAGAGGATTCAGCCCCAGTGACCTTGGTGAAGCGGGCTGACCATGCCGGTTCCCATGGGTTGCGTCCGAGGCTTGCGGCGATATCGTGGACGATGCGGGCGCGGAGCGCGAGTGGTCCTGTGAGTTCGATGCGGTTGAGGAAGCAGCGGGAGAGCAATCCGAATCCCCAGTATGATTCTGAGCGCAGGCGCATTGAGACATCGCCCGCATCTGTTGAGAACAGCCAGCGTTGTTCATCATAGGCTGGACGTGCAACGAAAAGTGGCGGATCTGCCGGTCCAAGAGAGCGCAGTGCAGCTCGGGCGACATCGCCAAGATAGACTGTCGAATTGCCTTTGATGCCGGCGGGGCGAAGTCGTCCCTCGACATCTATTGACATCTGTGGCTGCCCTTCGCGGACCTGAGCCCACAGAATAGTGATGTTCGGGTCGAGGCCGATGGTGCCCGTTGGCTCTGCCTCGTCGTTCGGCTCCACACCCGACGCTCTGCTGGCTCGCCGTTGAATCTTGCGCGCGTGTGAGAATGCTCAAGTCCCGCCGGCGCGAACAGTCTCTCGTGCCGCGCCGGAAGTACGGACGACTGACCAAAGTCGTCGAGATCCCGCCGAAGGACAATTGCTCGCGCTGCCGAGCAGGCAAACCTTGCCCGCTACCAGGGCATTCAGGAAATATTGT
>CAXGBP010000059.1:0-5573 GCA_964007685.1 uncultured Candidatus Poseidoniales archaeon
GAGGCTCTCTGGCGCGAATTGACCGAAAATGCTGACTCGATGGAGGATTACATGTGGTCTCGAGATTACATCGACGCGCTCGGCGACTTCGGTCATATCGGATTCTCCGCTCAACAACTCGTCGATGGAATGGACCGGCTCAAGCCGCGTCTATACTCGATTGCCAGTAGCCCCGATCATGAGCCGGGTACAGTCCATTTGACGGTCGGAATCGTCCGCTATTCACACCACGGTCGTGACCGTGCTGGTCTTTGCACTGGATTCCTTTCCGACCGCTGCGATGTTGGAGAGACTGAGATTGGAGTTTTCATGTCGCCGACTCGATCTTTCATTCTGCCTGAGGACGGCGACACGGATTGCATAATGGTCGGTCCAGGCACTGGAATCGCGCCCTTCCGCGCCTATCTCCAACAGCGAGATATCAACGGCGACAAGGGTCGCAATTGGCTCTTCTTCGGTGACCGGACCGAGGCGGGAGAGTACTACTACCGCGAAGAGATGGCTGATTGGAAAGAGCGCGGAGTCCTCGACCGCCACGACCTCGCTTGGAGCCGCGACGGTGACGAGAAGGTGTACGTTCAGCACTTGATGCGGAAGAATGGCGTGGAGATCTGGAATTGGATTGACGGTGGCGCTTACTTCTACGTCTGCGGAGACAAATCACGCATGGCCAAGGATGTCCATCAGACGCTCATCGACATCTGCGAAGAGCACGGTGGGATGAGCGCTGAAGAAGCAAAGCAATTCGTTGAGGTTGGCATGATGAAGACCCAGAAGCGATACCTCCGCGATGTCTATTGATCATCGCTCCGATTGGCTTCATCATCAAATCGACCGCCTACGGCGGTCGCCGAACCCTACATAGGATTCAGCCCATAGGAGTAATTCGATGTTCAGGCGAGTTCTGATTGCGAATCGCGGTGAAATTGCACTGCGAATCCTACGCTCGCTGCGCAGCCTTGGAATCGAGGTTGTGATGATTCATGGACGAGAGGACAGGCTCACTACACCCGTGCGGCTCGCCGATGAAGCGGTCTTCATCGCTCGTGACGACCCTCTCGCATCTTACCTCGACATCGAAGCGATTGTCGCCGCAGCGAAGGAGGTCGGTGCGGATGCGGTTCATCCCGGCTACGGTTTTCTAGCCGAGAATCCAATCTTCGCAGAGCGATTAGCCGAGGAGGGAATCACTTTCATCGGTCCAAGCCCAGAAGTCCTGAGAGTTCTGGGCGACAAAATCACCGCTCGAGAGGCGATGTCAATGGCTGGTCTTCCCATTGCCAGAGGCTCACCCGGACCGATCTCAGATCCAACAGAAGCCTCAGCAATCGCCGACGATATCGGCTTCCCAGTCATCATCAAGGCGGCGGCTGGCGGCGGTGGAATCGGAATGCAAGTGGTTGAGTCCGCCGACGAATTCGAATCAGCTCTCAACCTCTGTCAAGGACGTGCCCTCTCAGCCTTTGGAGACGACCGAGTATTCCTCGAGAAATTCATTGAGGGCGCCCAACACATCGAATTCCAGGTACTCGGTGACGGCCAAGATGCAGTTCACTTCGGTGAGAGATTTTGCTCAATCCAGCGCCGTCACCAGAAAATTCTCGAAGAGGGACCTTGGCTCTCAGAAGAGGTTCGCGCCGACATCGGATCACGTGTAGTCGAAGGTGCCAAGGCCGTGGGCTACAAGGGACTTGCAACATTCGAATTCCTCAGAGACGCCCATGATGAATTCTACTTCCTCGAGGTCAATCCACGAGTCCAAGTTGAGCACACCGTCACCGAGATGATCACTGGATTTGACCTCGTATCACTGGGAATCAGGGTAGCGGCAGGCGAGCGCCTGCCGGTGGCCCAGCAGGACATCACCATCTCGGGCCATGCCATCCAAGCCCGTCTCAACGCGGAGGATTCGCGTACATTGGAACCATCTCCAGGTAGGTTGTGGGAGTGCCATTGGCCGGCTGGGCCAGGGGTTCGTGTCGATACTCACGCGCACACTGGTTACGATATGCCACCCTCATTCGACTCATTGCTTGCCAAACTCATTGTCTGGGGACGCGATCGCGAAGAGGCCGTTCGACGTCTTGACGCAGCTCTGGGTGAGACCATGATACTAGGGGTTGAAACTCTCATACCTCTCCACCGAGCCATTCTAACCGAGGAAGATTTCCGAAACAGAAATGTTACCATCAGGTATCTCGAGGAGCACCCGGACCTGTTGAAGTGAGGTGAAAGCATGGATATGGTGATTGTCGGCTCAATTGGTTACGATGACATTCAGACTCCAGCGGCGAGTGGATCTGATTTGCTCGGTGGTGCTGCAGTTTACTCTGGGCTCGCCGCCTCGTTTCATTTGCGAACGATGGATGAGGAACCGACGAAGGTTGGTTTAGTCGGCGTCGTCGGTGATGATTTTTCTGTGTATGACCAGATGGTTTTGGAGAAGGCTGGATTGAATCTTGCTGGAGTTGTTCGGGCTGAGGGCGACACATTTCGTTGGTCGGGAAAGTATGAGGGAGCGATGGAATCAGTTGAGACTCTCGCTACCGAGGTCAATGTTCTAGCCGATTTCAAGCCCGAATTGCCCGACGTATGGAACAATCCTGAAATTCTCTTTTGTGCGAGCACACACCCTGCCACTCAGGTTGCCGTGCTCGACCAATGTCCAGGGGCGCAGTTGACCGTTCTGGACACATTCATGTTGTGGATTGAGAGCGAGTTTGAGACTCTTAGTGAGGCGATGCGCAAGGTGGATATCGCCGTCATAAATGAGCAGGAAGCCTGCGCTATCGCCGATGATGAAATTCTGCCTCGCGCGATGAAGTCGATTATGTCGGGGGAGGCTCTACACGGTGGTTCTGGAGCGGGCCCCGGGCCTCGATGCCTCATCGTCAAGCGAGGTAGTGGTGGAGTATTGGCAATGCTTCCTGGAGGGGCCCTCGCTCTTCCTGCTTATCCGACTGACAAGATTGTTGATCCAACCGGATGTGGAGATTCCTTCGCTGGTTCATTGCTGTCTTATTTGATTGGTCGCCAAGGTGTATTGAATGATCTCGATGCTATGCGAAATGCTCTCGTCCATGCCACTGTGACCTCCTCCTTCACCCTCGGTGGCATCGGAGTCACCGCTCTCGGTTCGATTGACCGTGGAATCTACCACGCACGCGTAGACAGATACCGGCGAATCGTTGGTCTCTCCTGATGACGGTTCGCCTTCAGTTGAGCTATCAGTCGATAGGTCACCGGCAGAGGAATCACTCGAGCCGACGAATACCGGGGAGGCGGCCGTCACCCTTCTGACTGGTCGTCCGCAACTGTGAGAAACGCAATTCACCTGACTCGGGAAGAATTGCAGGCGCTCGTTCCTCTCCTTTCGAGACACGAGTGATCACGCCATCGAGAGCGTCTCTTGCCGAGGATGCAGGTGGAGTGCTGGTCATCTGACGCGCTCGGCCAGCCACATCAGCCTGATGATCCTGGTCCGAGCGAAGGCGAAGAAGCTGACTTGAGCGGAAGCGCGCATCGCCTTGATGCTCACTCCCATCCGCGTCTCCGTAAACCTCGGCATAGTCTCGACGCGGAGGCGAAGGAGAGAGTAAGGAAGAGAGCCAATTCTGCTTCTTCGGGCGTCCTATGGCGCTTCGAACTCGCCCACCACTCATGCTGTTTGCGAGTTTTGATACAGCGGGGAATTCATCCTCAAAGCGCTCGGGATCGACTGCGGGCGCGGAGAGTGCTCGTGTATGCGAAATCTCTCCCTGCCAAGCCGAATGTGCCTTGGCAGTTTTGACGAGGCCGGGTTTACACTCTTCTCTGACCGCCGCCTCGTTAGGAGTAGGTAATCCCCAACCTGAGTTGGCGCCGTTCGTCGCTGCCGTACCGGGTCTGTTTAGGGCAGAACGAATCATCTCGGAACTCGATGGAGGTCGGGACGGATTGGAGTATGATGGAGGAGTCCTTGCGGGCGCGTGTGAAGTCGGCGGAGAGTAGTTTGTCGAGGGGGAGTTCGCCATCGGTATGGAACCAGCCGGATGGCTTGAGCCACCTATTGGCCCATCGTCGAAGAGTGAGGAGTCGAAACTCGATTCGGATTGGGAATACGAGGGGGATTGAGGGATACTGTTTGGTGGTGGTGTGTCGAAGATTCCTCCCTCCTCAAAGAGATTGAAGGATCCCATCGCGTCAGAGAATGCTTCATCCATCCTATTCTCTTCGGAATTTCCTCCATCTTTTTCGTGATACCATTCAGGAGATTCGGGCCGGCCCCAGGCTCTCTCGTAAGCCGACCTATTGTCGACGGGTTTTACCGGCGTACGAACTGGTGGTGGGATGTTGTAATTGGGAGGTTCGTGGGCGTCGAGAGAGGCGAAGATGCCTCCCTCAGGAGATTGCTGTGCCATTGAATTGGGTGTTTGTGCGCCCATTCTAGCCGCATTTGAGGCGATTGCCGCAGCGGCTGGGCTGGCTGTGAGGCTTGGGGATGCACTCGACAACCTAGCGAAATCCGTAGCAACGGGCTCAGCCTCGAAGAGGTCGAGCCCGGGAGTCGCTATCGAACCGGGAGCGCCGAACAGAGCCTTTGGCTCGAAAGTAGCAAACCGTCGCGCCCGCTCTTCCTCCAACTCTCTGAGTCCAGCCTTCGCCTCCTCAATCGTGCTTCCGTGCATCACTCGGTCCACCATCATGCACAATCGTAGCAATTCCGATTGTGTTCCGGTGACGAGATGCTTGTCGCCGGCATTGGTCTCGATAGCAAGGATCGGTGTCTTGAGAGTCAGATACCCGATTACTGAGAGTAATCCTGTAGCAGCGATACCCCAACCAACAGGTGGAGTCAGTACGGCAGCGCCGACCCAAACTCCGACAGCGCCAAGGGTGAGGAAGCCGTTTGGAAGACGAGCAAGGTTGATGTTCCTCAATGTAGAGATGTTAGAGAGATTGATTCGGATACCGTATCCGTAGTAATCCTCGAGGGTTAGCTGCCGCTCGGTGAGTATACCGCAGTATGTCCCACTTACCCCGACCAGACTAAGATTGTCGAATAGCTCCGACTCTCCTTCATCCAGTCGGGCATTACGCCCGGCTGAGTGCATCCCACTTGGCTCAGCGCATCTTCCTCGCTATAACTGCTCGGGGTGCTGAGTGGGTTCGCGTGCGGCTTGCGCGCGAGGGGCGTGAACGCCAATGCCTCCGTAGGAGGCTTGGCATCGATTATGCTCAGGCTTGCTGGATGCTGGAAACGCTGCCCATGATTCGCATCGGCATCGCATCCAATTGAGTAATCAGAATCGAGGGTGAACCCTCGGTTCGAATCCACAATGAACTCTCCCAATCGACATTGATTGAATCGCCTTCTACCGCTGTCACTCGGCCGACCACGAATTGTAGATCGACGGCTGCGTGAATCACATCATCGACTGCGATACTTCGCTTCTGGAATGGTGCCGTCTTCACTTCAATAATCGACTTCTCATGCCGTACAAGTGCTTCACTTCCCGGTGCGACAATCATGCATCCACGGTGCAGCGCCTCCTCTCGCAGATTGCGCAGAGCGACACCGACGCGGTCGCCGG
>CAXGBP010000060.1:0-5567 GCA_964007685.1 uncultured Candidatus Poseidoniales archaeon
CGGAGACGACCTCGGTGCGAAGCCGGGTCAAACAGCGACATTCTCACTTTCAATCAGGAATACTGGTAACGGAGACACCCAGTATTCTGTTAGTTGTTCAAGCCCGAATCAGTGGATTGTTCAGGTCGGTGACAGCCAATCCTCTTCGGTTGTTCTCGACCCTCTGAGCCGACTACAATTCCTACCTCTGCCGATTCATGTCCAGGTCCCTTCTGCACAAGATGGTTCTCCGGCTGCGGGGCTAACGGAGGATGTCAGTTGTGTGACGACCTCGGTTCAGGATTCGAGTGTGACTGCAACCGATGTCGCGACCGTGAATGTCTTCGAGAGTCACGATTTCACGGTCGACCTCATGAATGAAGATGGCGTGATTCTTGGAGCCTTGGCATTAGCAGAGGATAGGGTAGTTTTGAACGGCAACCTTTCTCTGACGACGGTGTTAGTATCGAACGATGGCAATGTACCGATGGATTTCATAATGACAGTCAGTTCCTCACTCAATACATGGGCAGCACAATTGGTTCTGGACGCGGAGGAATCCACTGGTGAACTTGATTTTTCAATCCCGGCTGGAGGCACGGAAACAATCACGCTTCAGATGATGGTTCCAATGAACGCAGAGATGGATACTCGCAACACACTAACGCTGAGAACAACTCTGATTGGCAACGAAATGGTGATGAATGGAACGCGATTCATCGTACAGGAAATTGCTTCCCTCGAGGCGTCTGATAATTCTCAAATCATGGTATCTCTTGGACAGACCGGTACAGCCGATGTATGGGTCCTCAACACTGGCAATGTGCCGCTGACTATGACTTGGAGCATCGGGAGCCTCCCTCATGGTTGGATAGGCGGATTCCAATCGATTATTCCGACCACGCTCGACATGAATAGGAATGCCAGCGTAACCGTTGGTTTGGACGTGCCCGGCAACTTGCCTGTAGGTCTCTCTGAGGGGATTGTTCCGGTTATTGTTGAGGCGGTCACTCCTGGGATGGAGACGGTGATTCACACCTTCGAACTCGAAGTCGAAATTGTTCCGTCGATCTGGGTTGTGATGACTACCGAAGAGATGACTCTGAACGACATCAGTTCTGGGTCATCTGGCTCATTCAGGATTCTTGTTCAGAATTTTGGAAATTCGGATTCGGGATTCACATTCGAGGCTAGTTCATTGGATCATTGGAACTTTGTTGTCAATCCGGCCTCAGACGAGATGATTCCTGCGGGTGGCTCAATCGAGATCACTGTCAAAGCGACTCCATCATCATCAGCCTCTCTAGGACTCGCGAGTTTCGTCCTCTGGGCAAATTCGACCGATGACGCCTCATCGAATTCCATCACCAACCAAGAGTTGGAGTTAGAAATCTCTCGCGCACGCGATGATTCTT
Source organism: uncultured Candidatus Poseidoniales archaeon (assembly GCA_964007685.1). Taxonomy (GTDB): domain Archaea; phylum Thermoplasmatota; class Poseidoniia; order Poseidoniales; family Thalassarchaeaceae; genus MGIIb-O1. The sequence continues at coordinate 1,395 of CAXGBP010000060.1, forward strand.
GCAGCGGTATCGGTTGTCTGATGGTTCAATTGGGTCTGCCAAAATGGTCGCTTGCGCTAATCTTCCTCGTCGTCCTCGCGGGCCTTGGTGTGACTCTAGTTCGCATGCGTCGCGAGTCGACAGCGGCCATGAGTCCGGATGAAGAATTGATTCCGGTGGGTTCGGCTCTCCATTCTGGGTCAAAGGTCGAGCGCCGAGAGATGGCATTGGAGACGAGTTCAGCAGGAGAGGTTCTGAGCAAGAATGTCAGTGATGACGAGATTTCTAACGTGTTGGCCTCAAGCTTGCCTAAACTATCTCTGCCACCCGTTCCACCCGGTGCAATGCCTCTACCACCGAGTGGCCTGCCAGATGGTTGGACGATGGACCAGTGGGTCGCATACGGCCATATCTGGCATGAGCAGAACAAGTGAACTTACTCAGGGTCTGCCTTAAGACCGCGAGACGGCTGGCTTGTCTAATGGCAGGATCGATAGTCCTCTTCGGGCCTCCAGGGGCGGGCAAAGGCACCCAAGCGGGGCGTATCGTCGATCTCACAGGCAAGCCTCAGGTATCCACTGGAGACATGCTTCGGTCGGCCGTCAAGGCAGGGTCTCCTATGGGGATGGCTGCGAAGGAATTCATGGATGCCGGGCTGCTCGTTCCCGATGAGGTAATCATCGGCTTGATAGAGGAGCGATTGCAGGAGGATGACGCTGACTCTGGCGTTCTATTCGATGGCTTTCCGCGAACGATTCCTCAGGCCGAATCTCTTGAGCGGATTGCCGATGTCACTTCGGTAATTTCGATTAAGGTTCCTGACGACGCAATAGTCGAGCGAATCGTCGGGCGCAGAATGGATCCTGAGACCGGCGAGATCTACCATGTCACTTTCAAACCGGCTCCCTCTGAGGTCGAATCCAGGCTCATTCAGCGTCCTGATGATAACGAGGAGACTGTTCGAGCCCGGCTCGAGGCTTATCACGCTCAGACGGCTCCACTTGCGGATTGGTATGCTGAGCGTGGCTTGCTAATCAGCATCGATGGAAATGCTTCCATCGAAGAGGTCGGCGCCTCTGTCGAGGCCGCCGTTAGAACCAACGCCTGAGGTGATTGAATGGCAGGCCGTAGAAAGGGTCGTGATGCCACCTCTCGCCGAAAGAGGGCTGAGAAAGCCGTCGATCACCTAGCCTCGTTAATCGACAGCTCAAACCCCTCGAATCAAACTCTCGGCGACTCAGCCGCCCGTGACCTCCTGAGAACCACCAAGCGACACGGTGTCAGCGCACCCGCTGAACTCAGAAGCAAAATCTGTAGAACCTGCCAGCAGACATTGGTCCCTGGGCGTAATGCTCGCGTTAGAATTGAATCTCGAGTGCGGATAACGACTTGCCTCGATTGTGGTAGAGTCATCCGCACGAAACTCACAGTGGAGGATGAATGATGTCGTCGATTCCAAAGCACATTAAGGAGCAGGCTATGAATCGCGATCTCATCATCTCGGTCAGGATTGGCAGAAATGGTTTGACTGATTCTCTAGTCCAAGAGATGAGCGACCAATTGAGCAAACGTGGCCTTGTCAAGGTCAAAGCGAACAGAGGTGTTGTCGAAGGATCTGACGAGCGTCTCGGACTATTCGGAGCAATAGCGGAGAGTACCAATTCACAAATGGTATTCCAGCGAGGGAATGTAGCGGTATTCTGGTCTAGCGAATGAGGTCTCATCCTCGATGATTTAGGGCTTCTATGATAGTGAGTTATTTAGACGCATCAAAGGTCGGCAATTCAATGATCACCGATGCTCAGGTCGTTCTCGCGATTTTCGTTCTATCTTTCGCCCTGATTTTGTCTGAGGTGGTGCATCGTACAATCGCTGCCTGGTTTGGCTCCGTTCTGATGCTTATTTACGGTCATGCTACCGGCATCTTCCACCTCCACGAGGTCTACGATAGCGCTGGAGATTTGGTCAATACATACTCTCTCGAACACACGATGCTTGGTTGGATCGAGTTCGAGGTAATCGGGCTACTGCTTGGTATGATGATCTTTGCGTCAATCCTCGAACTCTGTGGTTTCTTCGAATATGTTGCAATCAAGGCCTCGAAGATGAGCGGCGGAGATCCATGGAAACTCATTGTTCTTCTAGGCACTTTCACAACCCTGATCTCATTGGTTATAGACAACGTAACGGCGATTATCATCATCGCACCCGTGACATTGAGAATCTGCAATAAGTTGGAGATTAATCCAGTGCCTCCACTTCTGGCCGAAGCCATTCTTTCAGATACTGGTGGAGTGGCTTCGATGGTCGGCGACCCGCCAAATGTGATGATTGCCGCACAGGCTCATGGAATGCCTGAGATTGCCGACGCGTTCGGCTTCAACGGCTTCCTATTCCGCCTTGGTATCCTGACCCTTTTCGCTTGGATTGCTACCTTGAGTTACTTCCGCTGGTATTACCGAGAATGGTCCCAGCAGAAGCCTCCACACGTTGACCTGCTAATGGAAGAGGACGAGTGGGACGCAATCTCAGACAAGAGACTGATGACCTCCACTCTGGCTATCCTCGGCCTAACCGTCGTGATGTTCTCCGCCAAGGAGTTCCTGCACCTAGACATCGAGATTCATGCCATCGCTATGGCGGGTGCTGGATTCGCTCTGATTGCAGCACGCCCACATGAAGAGGAATTGCGCGAGGGTTTCATCAACGACGTCGTCGACAAGGTCGAATGGCAAGCACTGTTGTTCTTCGCCGGCCTATTCCTATTGGTCGGCGCAGTCGGTGATGTGGGCTATCTTGAAAAATTGGCGAATTGGATATTCGAAAACTTCGGCTCCGACGAGGTTCTTCTCGCTGTCGCCATCATTTGGGTGTCGGCTTTCGCTAGCGCTTTGATTGACAACATCCCATTCACCGCGGCGATGATTCCGGTCATCGTTAGCATCACTGAGGCGAGCGAGGCCACTGGAGATCCAATTTCCGCTGCCCCGCTCTTCTGGGCACTCGCGATGGGTGCTGGATTTGGTGGTAATGCAACTCCTATCGGATCTAGTGCTAATGTGATGACTGTTGCTATCAGCGAGCGCGGCCCATATCCAATCACCACCAAGGAATGGATACGAGCTGGATTACCTATCATGTTCATCACTTGTATCGTGGCAACGATTTTCATGATAATATTCCACGGAACTTTGTACTCCTCCTAAATGAGTTCAAGCATTCGCTCTGACCGCTGAATGTACCACGTCATCCGCCCTAACCAACGGCTAGCCGCACATGGCTGCGACAGCATCAAGCGATGATGACTCGGGCAAGGGGCATGCTTGCTTGTCCTGTGTGCCACATGGTGCTCAGCACGGCGGGGAACTGTTCACTCTGCGGCAGCGCAGTTCAGGGCGACGAACCACTAGAGTTGCCTAGCACCGCGACTCCAGAAGTGGGTATTCCATTCGGACTCGGAGAGTCTACACAGAGCGAGGAGTTGAAGCATCTACCCTTTGGAATCGATGACGCCCCAGATGCCTCTGGCGCATCATCTCTGGAAACCGAAGCGGAGGAAGAGGATCCATTCGAACCCGATTCTAGACAGTTACTCTTCGGCCTAGATGATGCACCATCAGAAAATACCCATAATTCCGAAGAAAAGGCACCTGCGGAGAGTCGGAATCCATCCATAGAATTGCCCTATGGAATAGACCATATGCATCATACCCCTATCGATTGACCGAATCCGGCTCTCAATACCGCGTTCTTCACCCACCTTGGGCGACCCGCTCACTTCATATACCGAAGGTAGGTCGCACGCTTGCTTTTGGTGCACCCTTGTATGGGCACATACAGGGGGAAGTGGTCGAGGACGTTCCGCCCTGCGGGGAGACGGAGTGTTCTGAGAGACCAGATAGAATCGATATGCCTGGACACCAGAGGAGACGACTGAACATGTGTTCAGTCCTCACAAAAATAGTAAAAATAGTGGGTATGTAGAAATAAAAATGCTACAACCCGACTGGGGGATGGCTCGGCTAGAGAGCCGAAGAAGGTCGTGACAAGCTGCGATAAGTCGCGGGGAGAGGCATGAATCTCATGGATCCGCGAATTGCCGAATAGGACCTCCTGGCGCTATGCGCCATTCCTATCAAAGGAAAGGGAACCCCCCGAACTGAAGCATCTCAGTAGGGGGAGGAAAAGAAATCA
>CAXGBP010000061.1:0-5527 GCA_964007685.1 uncultured Candidatus Poseidoniales archaeon
GAGCAAGTTCGACCGAGTCGAGTGATATTCGCCTCGGTTGCCGTTCTGCTGATTGTCAGTGGGATGTTCATCATTGGAACTTGGTTAGTCCCATACGACCGGACGAGCGTAGATGTGGTGTACCTTCAAGGGGGTTCTGGCCACGTTGTTTTGGTCGAATTAGACAACAAAGGATCTCGCTCGATAACCGACGTTAATCTTGACATTCGATTCCTCGATGATGCAAGTCTCGAAATCGGTAGATCTAACTTCCAAGCTGACGAAATCGCCGCTCATACTTCGATTGCTGGAGACGACTTGGAATTGCTCATCGCCGGCGCTTCAGTCTGGGATAATTACACGATTGAGGTCATTCTCGATTACACCTATGGAGGCGACGAATATCACGAACGCTGGACCTACAATGTCGGTGGGTGGCAGATGGAGATGTTCACTTACAATGCGCCGATTCACTTCTTCTGACACGACCTACGGTCGTGATTCAAGCGTCATCCATCCAACCCGAATACTGAAAGGCGACTCAATGGGGCGGCGACTCATGACCAAACGCATGGCGGTCGCGATTCTCGGGATTTTCCTCCTATCTATCGCTCCGGCTGGTGGGATTCATGTTGAGCCAACCGGGGATTCGGCGGAAATACTGGACCCGGTTGTGAATCGCATTGGGATTGCTCCTGACCCCGATTCGATCCAAGATCTCGGTGCGCCACTAGTCCTTGAGGGTCTCGAGAGGACTCGTGAGAATACGGCCGAGTCTACAATCGGCGTTTACACCGAACTCGGCCTTATTCCATCGGTTCACTTGCCGCGAGCTCTGGCTGAGCCTCGTGGCGATCTGGCGATGGTTATCGTCGACGGCGATGTTGGCATTTGGGATGCTCGTATTGCTATCGAGGAAGCGGCGGATGTTGAGATTCGCTCAACAATCCCGCCATCGGGATTCCTCGTGCAGGGCGATGAAAAGCAGATTTCATTGCTCGCTGAGGAATCGGTAGTTGTTGCAGTCCACACCGTCTCGTCCGGCCTGCTCGCCCATCCGCTTCTGCGTCTGGTCGAAGAAGGCCCGATGATGGTCGAGGTGCTCGGCTGGAAGGATGACGAATTGCAACGCCACGCTGAGCCAGGACTCGGTCTGGAAGATTCGTTGGACGCAGTTGCAGAACTTTGGTTGACCGATTCATGGAGTCCAGAAGAGGGGCGTGTATGGGGTGTTGTTGATCTCGCCGATATCGGCAGCGTCCTACAGCACCCTTCAGTCGCTTGGGTCGCACCACTACCGGTGCTGGAAACCAAGAATGACAATGCTCGAACCCACATGGGAATCGAGACTGTCGACTCCTTCTTCGTCACAGATCTCGATGGCTCCGGCCAAACTGTTGCCGTCGGCGATTCGGGCATTGACCATGATCATGGAGATTTCAACAACCGAATAGTCGGTCGAACTTCTGTCACTCCTGGAGATTCCTCGACCGCAGATCCTTCAGATGGCCACGGAACCCACGTGGCTTGCACCGTGCTGGGTTCCGGAATGCGTAGCAGCGGGACCTACAATGGCGTCGCGCCCGGTGCCAGCCTCTACTTCCAAGCGATGGAGGATGATGATACAGGCGCTCTCTACAGTTACGGCATCAACAGCATGTTGAATTCTGCCTACAATGCTGGCGCCCGCTTGCACACGAATAGCTGGGGGGCGGGCAGCGGACACGGATCATATTCGACTCAGTCCGAGGATGCGGACGACCGCACCTCGACTTGGGATCAATACTGGAGCCACGAGGGTATGACCGTTCTCTTCGCGGCTGGCAATGAGCGCAACGATGGTGTCTCACCTCCGGGCACTGCGAAGAATGTCATCACAGTTGGCGGCCACAAGAATCGCTACAGCGGCTCTCCTGACGAGATGTACTACTGGAGCAGCCGTGGTCCAACTGACGATGGCCGACTCAAACCCGATCTTGTAGGACCGGGAGATGGTGTTCGATCCTGCCTCGCTCAAGAGGCACAGGATGCGGATTCAGGATGGTCAAACAACTGGTACATTGAGTACAGCGGCACATCCATGTCGACTCCAGCCGCTGCCGGAGCCGCCGCCCTCGTGCGCGAGTATCTGATGGAAGTGGCAAATCGACCGGCCCCGCAAGGTGCTTTGGTTAAGGCACTCCTGATCCTTGGAGCCGAGGACATGGGAACTCGTAACATTCCGAATAATGACGAGGGCTGGGGAAGAGTCAATCTGATTGATTCGCTCATCCCCGATAGTGACGAAGGTATCTTCGTCGATGATCGTAGTAGAATTCGAAGTGGCGAGACCCAAGAATACACCTTCGAAATCACTCGTGCTGGTGAGCCGTTGAAGGTGGTCCTCGCTTGGTCAGACTATCCCGGTTCATCCTCTTCAAGCAATCAGTTACGTAACGATTTGAATCTCGAAGTGGTCCATCCGAGCGGTGGAACTACCTACAAGGGCAACGTCTTCAATTCAGGTCGCTCAATCGCTGGCGGTTCCTTTGATTCGAAGAATAATGTCGAGGTTGTTCTAGTCGATAACGCCGCAGTCGGGACATGGACAGTCCGTGTCAAGGACGATTATCACGGCGGCAGCCGCACCTGGCAGCCATTCGCTCTCGCGGTGCGCGGAGTCAACGTCAACGATCTCTCACCAGACCCAACTTTCGCTCCTGATGTCTCCGTTACTCCGACCATCCCTCAGATTGGTGAATCGGTCCAGATTGGAATAACCCTTGAGAATCTCGGAGCAGGATCGGTCTCAGATCTCGAAGTGATGGCACGTGCGGATGGGGTTCACATCTCGACCCAAATCATCTCGATGACTCCTGGTGAGTCGGTCGGAATGATTTGGAATTGGACTCCGACGAGCGAGGGACTTATCGATATGTCATTCCACATTGATCCAAACGAACTTGTCGACGAATCCAACGAAGGCAATAATCTACTAACTCACACACTCATCGTCAGTGCACCGGGCGTCCGAGTGACTTCTAATGAACCATTCATGACTCTAGGGGAGGCCGACGATAGCTCAACTACTTGGTCACTTATCCTGACGAATACCGCCCTCTTTGAGACCAACGCAACAATCGAAGCCTCCTCTCCGATTAGACAGAGCGACGGCCTCGAATTCGATTGGTTCTACTCCTTCACATCGAATACGTTCAACCTGCAGGAAGCTGAATCCGTTGAGGTCGGATTCACTCTGATCCATCCCGCTCCTCCGCAGCCTGGAACCTATGTCATGACGATCATAGGTACCGATGTCGAGAATGAGATTGAATCGATACTCGACATCTACTTCGAGGTGCCTGTCCTCGCCGCTGCCGATGTTGAAATCACATCAGGCCAAGTTCAAGTCAGCCCGATTTCTAAGACTCAAATTCAGATCTTCGTAACCAATGAGGGCAATGGCCCTCAGACCTATGATGTCGAACTCAGCTCGCCCGCGGGCTGGCACCTCGGTCTCGACGTGCTCGGAGCCTTCGCAGGCTCCTCGCACGGCTCAACTGGAACTCTATTCGTAGGCGAGCGTCGAGTGATTGACATCACGGTCAATCCACCTGGAGCAATGATTCCAGCCGGCTCGGTCTTCGACGCCGGCTTGACAATTCATTCCCGCGTCGGCAGCGATTCTTGGTCGGTGCCGATTCCGCTGGAGGTCATCACTATCGACCAACTTTCGACCACACCAATCAGTGATGGCATCGAGCACGAAGTCTCGTCCGACTCGACTCTCGTGCTCGATATCGATTTCCTCAACAACGGTAATCGAGACCTGACGATGACCCCGTATCCACGAGGCATCCCATCGGGTTGGACTGTAGTAGGAGGTCTCGATACACTCTTCGCGCCTACTGGCTCAACGACCACTTGGTCGGTGACTCTGCAAGGCAATGGCAGGGCGACCAGTGGCGACTTCAAGCTCCGCTTCGCCACCGACGATGGCTTCGCTATCGACTGGAACAGAACCATCGATGTCCTCTCAGCCGCGATACCCGCTCTGACTTTCCACCAAGTCGTTCTTGGCGACGGCACATCTGCTGACACACCACTCGGAGTCGGAGCCCACCCCGTCGGCACTGGCTTCGATCTGGCTTGGGAGGTCGAGAATGAAGGCACCTCAACTTGGAAGCCGACCACGAGTATCATCGTCCCTGATGGTGATTGGTTGGCGACTTGCCCAACTACACCTTCCTCTCTCGCTCCCGGCGCGAGCAGCATCATTTGGTGCACCGTGACGATTCCACTATCGGTCGAGGCTGGGAGCGAACCCTACGTCTCTCTCAGAATGGAAGGCGAAGGTATCGAGATCGAGAATACGATCTCGCTCCGCGTCGACTCTGTATCCGCAGTGACCTGGAATCTGCGAACCCAAGCCCAGGCCCACGAGGGCTACCCTATCCAGATTACTGTGGATATTCAGAACGTTGGCAATGCGCAGGTCAATCACCGCCTCGATGTCAACGCACCATCAGGCTGGAACATCTTCATCAACGACGAGGTTCTGGTCATTTTGAGCCCCGGAGAATCACGTTCAATCGTCATTGAATTCACTCCCAATACCGGCAGCAATGGAAATATCGAGATGTCACTTCGCCACGGCGAGGATATTCAGGGGTCCACCTTCTCCTTCGATGTCGATGTGATGCCCGGCAAGGGTGGTGGTAGCAGCCTTGGTTCGACACTCATTCCAATCTTCTTCATCCTCATTATCGCAATCATCGGCGGGGCCGGATTCTATGTCTTCAAGCAGCGCGGAGGCAACCTCGATTCCCTCATCTCGAAAGAGGCTGTGAGCAAGATTTCCGAGTCGCTGAAACTTAGTGAAGAAGAGAGCGGATCGGGTATCGAATGTTGGGTTTGCAGCCGTGATATATTCGAGGGTAAAGCACACGCTTGTGGCAATTGCGGAGCCCGCTATCACCAAGCTGGGCAGATTCGAGGATGCGATATCCTCTCCATTGGTCGCTGTCTGCACTGTAACGCAGATTCGAGCGAACTCGTCGACGCGTGAACTGCGACCCTATAGGGTCGCTTAGCCCGAAGCCCTTAGAGGGGCCAGATTCTCGGCAGAGCAATGAATCGTGCTGCTTTGGCCCGTTTGCTGACGGTTCTGCTACTTGTCACGATGCTCTCTCCTATGGTTCAGGCTGAGGTTGATCCACGTTTGACTGCGAGTCCGATGGCTCAGGAAGCCGATGCAGATAATCCCGCTGAGTACGATATCACCGTTCACAACGATGGCGACGACGATATGGCGGTATCTCTGAGCACTTCGCAAGACGCATCGGATTGCAATGGATTCAGTTCCTCAATCGAACAGGTCTCCGGAACCATCGGTTCTGGTGAATCGGAGACGGTCACACTCACTGTGACCGTTAACGATCAAGCCAATGGTGAGTGTGAGACGACCGTTCAAGCGACTGCACAAGTCGCTGATGGAGCGCCAGGCACTCCGAAGAATGCCGATATCACAGTCACCACCACCGCCGGAGACGGCGGTGGACTCTATGCC
>CAXGBP010000062.1:0-5512 GCA_964007685.1 uncultured Candidatus Poseidoniales archaeon
CAGCCGACGGCGATTATGGTTACGTCGTGATTACCAAGCATATCCTCGACGGCACCACCATCTGGGCACTCTACGGCCATCTCAATGCCGCCTCAGTCGAAGGCAAGTCGGTCGGTCAGAAGGTTAGCCCAGGCGAGGTCATCTGTTGGATGGGCGACCGTCACGAGAATGGAGGTTGGGAACCACACCTGCACTTCCAACTCTCGTACGAAGAACCCGAGACTCACGATATGCCTGGAGTCGTGGCGCCGGCTGACCGCGAGAAATCTCTAGCAATTTATCCAGACCCGCGTTTGGTCCTTGGGCCAATCTACTGAATAGTCGCGAGGTGCGCCTTCAGCCCCTCTATCGAAGCCATCTCTGATGGATCGACACCATTCGTGACAGCCAGTGCGATACTCACCCAATCGGTGATGTGCGCAGCGATTAGGAGGCTCTCAAGCAGGCTCTCACCCTCGCAATCAAGCAGCCATGAATCGCTCGCCTCAACATTCTCCATCATCCACCCGAGCCGAGCGCTCACGCGAGGGTGCGTAGCAGGACTCGCCAGATAGAGCAAGGCCTGTGACTCAGCATCACGACCCCAAGCAACAATCTCATTGTGATTCATCTCAGGCAAGGTAACCGGCCGAGCGAAGCGGTCAGAATTCTCGTTGAGTTGATTCGCAAAGCGAACTCCTGCAGGAGCCATTTCTCCAGCGGCGACGATTCCTATTGATCGATCTGCCATCCCAGCCGCCATCGCCGCAACCCGTCCATCTCCTCCGATGAGGTCAGCAGACTCAGAAGCCGTGCGTAGTCGGCTGATCATTCCCGCTAATTCGTCTTCATCAGGCCGCGGAAGAATCCCCAGTGCCCAACAAGCGGCGAGTTGAGTTCCCAGAAGATGACCGAAAGCGGAACGTGGCATCTGCCCCCCTGGAACGCTCAGACAAAGAGCATCATCACTCGCGGAGAGTACCTGCTCAAGCTCACCACCAGAGCAGATGCCTACAACCACGCCGCCGCCTTCAAGGGCGGCTCGAACACCATCTAGCGTCTCCTCGGTATTCCCCGAGTAAGAAGTAGCTACAACCAGCCAATCAGGCCCCCACCAAGAGGGGAGACCGTAGTCCCTCCAAACGACGAATGGTAGTCCTCCTGAGGAGTCGGTGAGGGCAGACAAAAACATCCCTCCCGCACCGGAACCGCCCATGCCAAGACACAGCACACCACTCCAATCCATATCCGCATCGACCTCGACAGCCGCACCTAGTGCCGCCTCAAGGTCGTCGACGAATCGGCGGGTGTAACCTGCCATGTCACCCTTATCGTGAGTGGCGAGTAGTGTGTCGAAATCCGGCTTAGACATGGTCAGTCAACCCCAGCGTGTCCCGGCACAGCCAACCACGAGTCATCTATGAAAGCGATGCGCAGATTGTGGCTCGAACCATCATCATCGTAGGGCAGAGCGACAGTCACCACGCGGTAATCAGTCGGATCCATGACCTCCGCTCCTGAACTGTCACGATTGAGAATATCGACCACTTTTTGATCGTCAAATCGGCATACAACCGATGCCTTCTCCATGTCCCGCCAAGTTACTCCTGTTCGCTCATTCCGGTCGAGTCGACGAAGCGTTGAACCATCTTTTTGCCAAGCAGAAACAATCCAATTCTCGCGCTTCCAACGGACAATGTCTCCGAGTGAATATGCCGGTTTTCGGTAGCTTAGAGTGAGTCGAGTGACCTCGCTTCCTTCTCTCATTCCCACCAATGTCGAAGTCTCCTTGGTCGTGCCTCCGAACTTTCGGACCAACCTCCGGGCCCAAGTCCTTGCGAGTGCTTTTGATCCAAACTGGAGGTCCCAACCCCCTGTGACAGGTCCTTCTTTGGTGACGAAGAACATCGGGTCAGATTCGAGTTCTTCGAGGAGTTCATCGAGAGTTCCTCTGAGATCCTTGACTTCTTCTTCTGAGAAGCGTCGACCTGCGCTGCGAAGTTGCATTGTGGCTTCGAAGTAAGCTCCTGCTTTGCGAGTGCAGGTCGGGCAGACCGCATTGCTGGTCTGCAACAGAACTTCGTACTGATCGCCGAAATCGTGACCTTCGAGCTTACCCTCGACGGTCACATGGAGACGAGCGGTGCGCTCGTCGATTGATTGGTAGGCCATATCGATGGCAACCGAGGTTGCGCCCTCAGTAAATGCAATGTTCTCACGGAGTCGCAGTTCGCCGAGTTCCTCGTCCCCAATGCGGACCCAACGCTTCTCGACCTCATGCATGCCGCACTTGGCGCAGCGGTGCTGTTGGATACGGTCGGGTACCTCAGAAAATGTCGTTCGGGCCCGCAGACAGCCTTCGCATAGCCTTTCGGACGTGAGCGGTGGAGGTGAGCCGCAAGAGATGCAGAAGGCTGCGCTTTCCATGGTGCTCCCCCGACTTCCGGCAGACCTGCCCCGTTTGAAGGGTTGGTGAGCAGGTCGGGAGAGCATTCGGCCCCCTTTGGGGCCGAGATTAAGGTCGAGTAGGAAAAATCAGCGAAGAGAAGAGTGAGGTGTTCATTCCTCGGAGTCTGCACTATCCGAGGTGCCGGTATCGTTGCTGGAAAGCACCTCGAGTTCAGCCTCTAGCGAGGAGATTTGCCCGAGCAGTTCGCGGCTGAACCAGACCACTAATCCGACCATTATCGAGTAGGCGATGTAAGCCTCAACGATTCCACTCACAACATCGCCTCCTCGTCAAGTTCCGCCTTGCGAGCGGAAACCTCCGCGGCAAGACGATACCGCTTATTCGAGAGCAGCAGGAAGCCTGCGAATAAAACACACATAATCGCGAAATTCAGCAATAGCAGCATACGAATTTCGGAATCCATGCCGACCTTTTCACCTGATTCAATAACCAATAATGGAGGGTGTGTAGTATTCCACCAATGAGTCGCTCCAGCAGTAATAGGAACTAAGGCGAATCCAAACAGGCCAATTGCAGATAGAGTATCCCGCGTCGCTGGGGTGTCTGGTTGAGATCGGCGCGAATATACTAGGAATAGAGCGACCGCTGAAAGCAAACCGAATGAATTGAGCCGTATATCACCCCAATCCCATGGAGTACCCCATTCTGCAGAAGCCCAAATTGGACCTGAGGTTATCACCCCTAAACCAAAAATCAAGCCAAGGTCGGAACCACTTTGGAAGTAAACCCAAGCATCTTCACTACGCTTCAAATACCACATCAGTGAGCCATAGAATAGAACACTGAAAGATAGGAATGAACACCAAGCAAAGGGGACGTGAAGGTAGAGAATCCTGTACGCTTCTGGAGCACCAAAACATCCCCCCTCCGTACATGCCTTAATTGTCGGAGCAAATTCCAAACCCATGACGGTCGCAAATACAATACCCGCTAAACCAACATACGTCAAGGCATATCCTGAGTCACGCCAATTCATCTTTCTACCTCTCAATCTTCAGGGATGATTACGGCCATGGCCCAAATTAGTACCACTGACAACCAAGCTATCCCGATGTCTGCAATCGGTTCACCGAGCGTTAATTCAAAACTCATTCCATCGGTCATTATCGATGTTAGAGCGCTCGTCATCTGAAGGAAAGGCCAGATCAGAACGAGTTGAAGCAAGGAACCTGAAACAGCGCTGGCTCGACTGAGATCTGCTACCATTAGATGGAGAGCGGACGCGGCTACACTAAGGTCGATTATTACCAAAGCGAATAGCCATAGCCAGCTTGGAACATCGGAATCGAAGTCTCCTGAGAGTATGTACCATGAGAGGTAGATGATTGGTAATGGAAGCAGGAATGATGCCCCCATAATCGAGAACCAGATTCGCGAGCCGGCTCCGGTCATCGCCCTCCACCAATCGCCGGCTCGTTCCTCTGCGAGTCTCTTGATGAGAGCGGGTGCGACGAGGGCGCTGATGAATGCGGGAGTCAGAATCAGCGCGGAGAGCAAATCATGATTCTCGCTCGTGCGCGCGATATCGGTTGAGAGAGTATAGACGAGCAATAAGGCGACGAGCGCAGGTACTCCTCGACCGAGGGTATCGATTGGGTTGCGCTTTTCCAAGCGTAATGCCCAGCCGACGAACTCTTTGTGGTCGGCTGAGCCAACCGGCTCAGGAAGTGGGGCTGAGAGCGAATTTGTCTCGCTTTCATTGCTGCTGACCGAGCCGGATTCGGAGACAGTGACGACCCGGTTGCAAGTGGCTATCATCTCAGGGTCGTGAGTTGCGACGAGGATTGAGTGACCGAGAGCCGAGAGCGAGCCGAGCCAACCGGCTAAGAGTTCGCGAGATGACTCGTCGAGACCTTCGGAAGGCTCGTCGAGAAGGATCACTGTAGAATCAGGATTGAGAGCCGCTGGAGCCAAAGCCGAGAGAACTGCTACTCGACGGCGTAGGCCACCGGAAAGTTTGGCGACTCGATCATCAGCCCTGTGGCCTAGACCCCAATCTGAAAGCATCTGGGCAAAAGTCACCTCATCGTCGGCGCGTCCAGCAACTCGACAAGCTCCACGGACACGCTCAGCGACGCTCTCATCGCCACAAATCGCATCGCTTTGCAGCGCCAGACCAAAACCGCGAATATTTCCGCGCTGCCCATCGGAATTCCGCACAATTTCAGCGATTCCAGAATCGTGCCTCTCGACCTTGCCAGCCGACATCGAGTGAAGTCCAGCAAGCGTCTCGAGCAGGGTCGTCTTACCAGACCCATTGACCCCGACAAGGCCCACAACTTCTCCCTCAGACAGAGAGAAGTCGACGCCGCGCAGGACCTTGCGCGCTCCACGGTCAACCACCAGCCCATCGGCGGATAGCAGCACTCGCGCGCTCATGGCTCAGCCACCGGTCGCGCGCGTTTGAGTGGTTCCGTCGAGCGCTCCAGCGAAGCGGCTATGCCCTGAACCGTTCCGTCGAAGGGTGAGGAAGACGCATGGCTGCGCCCGAATTAGAATATTTCTGGAGCGATTTGACCAGCTCGGATATGCTTGCTCTTGGACTATTCTTGGCGGTCGCAGCAGCACCGTATGTCGTCGCTTGGCGGCAAGAGACGAGTATCGCTCTGGCGACCGTGCTCTCGCTACTTCTCGTGACATTCTATCAGATGATAATCGATTTCGGGTTGTTCGATTTCACGCCTATGGCGTTTCTTACGCTGATTCCGGCAATTGCCGACCATCCAGATCAAGTCCATCGATTCTTCACCTCTGCTTGGCTTCACGCCAACTGGATTCACGTTCTCGGGAATATCTTGGTCATCGCGCTCGCTGGGGTGCCTCTCGAACAGCGGATGGGGCGCTCGCGCTGGATTGTGATCTACTTTGTCGGGCTATTGGGAGGGAATATCTCATGGGTGCTGACTCACCCTGAGTCGTATAGCCCGGCCCTCGGCGCCAGCGGCGCAGCGTTCGGCATACTGGGAGCCTACATGGCCTGCTGGCCGAACGATAGAATCGAATTTCCACTGCTATTCTTCATACGGGCTTGGCCGGTCTGGGGAATCGCAGCTTTCCGATTGG
>CAXGBP010000063.1:0-5494 GCA_964007685.1 uncultured Candidatus Poseidoniales archaeon
GGAAGCGCCTGTCCTGGCCAATCGTATTCCCGCACAATGGCGAGGTTCCGGCAATACAATGCTCCTCTAGAAATGCCAAGGTAGCCCGCTCTGCCTCACTCATGGAAACCCCATCAGATACTATGCGTGCGAGCAAGCCATTTTCGGTGTGATGCTCGACATTCCAATCATCCATTTTGGCCAATTCCGCCTCACCAACATCAATCGCAAAGCTCGGCCCTTCAGCGACGATCGAGAGGTCGGATTCGGTGACGATTGTCGCAATCTCAATGATCGTATTCTCCTCTGGATAGAGGCCTGTCATCTCCAAATCAATCCAGACTAGTCTGTCCTCGACCATGCTCTCTCACCTACCGCTCCTGCCACTCGGCCATAGCGATTACCCGAGCCACTCCCTGAGCAGAGCCCTGATTGAAGGTGAGAATCAAGAGCGGAGTCCGACCCGCTGCGAGGGATGGGGAAGCAGATTGGCTACATGCAACTGCTTCGGCAGAACAAAGAGTTCCGTCGCCTTTTCATCGCCAACGAGATATCCTTCATAGGAGATTGGTTCACCGTCATCGCCCTCTTCATACTGGCTGGTGATGCGAGCGGTGATTCACCTTTGGCGATCGCTGGCGTGCTCGCATCGCGCAGTTTCTCATTGGCGCTTTTCACCCCTTTTACAGGGATGCTCGCAGACAGATTCTCTCGCCGCGGATTGATGGTGCTCGCCAACGTCCTCTCATTTGGAATCCTCATTGTCGTTCTGCTGACTGGTGTTCTCGATGGACTGGTATCGGTCTACGCGCTCGCAGTTGTCATCGTTGCAGCGCGAGCCGTTCACGACCCGGCTGAGTATGCCTACCTACCGAATATTTGCAATGAAAATGAGTTGTTGACTGCGAATGCACTGGCTTCGGGAGGTTGGTCGGTAGCGCTCGGTATCGGCGCTGCAATAGGCGGCATGACGATAGCGGAATTTGGAATCACAACGGCTCTATGGATTGACACGACGACCTTTCTCGTTGCGGCGCTGATGCTCTCAATGCTACCACACGGTGGGCCCGATGCGTCCGAGCGAGGGGCTACCACGCCTCGAGTGGTATTCCATGAAATGGTTGGGGGATGGAAGTACATCCTAAGATCGCCACCATTACGTCGCGTGGTCTTCGCAAAGGGGCTTTGGGCATCGGGTGGAGGAGCACAGATTCTGATACTGATACTCATTAGCGCAGAAGCAGGATTCGGAGAAATTGCTGCTGGCGCAATTGGTGTTCTTTTCATGGTCCGAGGATTTGGTTCAGGTTTCGGACCAATTGCTGGTCGTCCTCTGATGGCAAACATGAGACTACGGCCCTATCTCCTCGGCTTGGCAGTAGGAACTTGCGGCGCTTTCTATGTTGGAGTGTCACTAGTCGAATGGGGTGGATTCATGCTCGTTCTAATCTTCCTAGCCCACGCTGCTAGCGGCCTCAACTGGGTCCTCTCGACGACCCTTCTCCAAGAACGCTCAGCGGATGAGTGGCGAGGTCGCGTCGCCGGCACCGACCACTTTGGAATCACCCTGATGATGGGAATCTCAGCGGTCGCTGGCGGTTACATTCTAACAGAGAATATCCTCGATCTAAGAGAACTAATTGCAGTGACTGGTCTCGTTCAAATCACTCTCGGTATACTCTGGATTGCTCTCGTCTCAGGGCCTGAGAAGCGAATGCTGCAGCCTTAACCAATAATTTCAGGAAGGAATTTCAGAACAGCGAGAGGTAACACAGCGAACATCACGTTGCTAAACATCGAATCGCGAGTGGCCTGCATATGATTGTCAAGAATTGCCTGCATACGATTTTCTATTTGGTCTGCTAATCCTTCCGCGGGATATTTTGCATGTCCAAGTCCATAATCAATGAAATCTGCAGCCTTGTTAAGAAATTGAACTCCTAAACTTTTGATTTTACTTGGTTTTTCAAGAGCCATCTCTTCTCCATCAACTGAATGAGGAATTTCAATTGATGACCAAGGACGGGGGATTCGGAAATCCTCGATATTACGAAGAAAGTCTCGACCAGCAAGAACTCTGTCAATTCTACGTTTCACTCTTTCAAGATTCAACTTGGACATTTTCTTCACTGAACGACGGGTGCGCATTACTCTTCTAAAGTCCCACAATATCCAGTATACCAAAGCAAAAATCAGAAGCTTTTCTCCGAGATTAGGAATGCTATCCCAATCTTTCCAACCTAATTCACCCATTCCTAACCTAGTTATTCCGGCTGCAATACTAGGTAGTAAAAATGCAATAACTTCCTGTTTCAATAATCCATCAAAGCCAGTGATGGGCAACCTATGCTGATTTGCCCTAAGCCATCGCCAGTGACGTTTTCTCTCTTCTTTTGGTGCGAATACAGATATCAGGTCTAGTAAAGGTCTTCTCAACAACCAAAATCGAAGAATAAATGGGATGAGTAAAGCGAATAGGTAGGCCTCCCAAGGAGTCCCAGGTGGCCAACTCGGTAGGGCATAGGCACCGGCCATGCAAGTTCGTAGAGTAGGTAAGCAATCAATCTCACTCAGACGAGTAAGTTATCTTGCAGGGACTAATAGTGCCGACCTCGCCATCAGAATGACTAGGATTGTCGAGGCGATTAGAGTCGCTGCAAGCATGGTCGAGGTTCGAAGCATCATCAAGCAGAAGCCAGTAATTCCACAGGCATAACTCACCAATTCACAACGAGAGGCGAGCATCAGAATTGAAGCTGGGACTAACACCGGATTGGAATATTCTCGAATCATCCGACTCAGAAGGATGTACAATCCTTGGAAAGGAATGGCGATGCAGAATAGCGCCAGCGCCAGAAGAAGCAGCATATCTGGTTCGTCATCAAAATGGAGTTCGTTTCCCTTCCAAAAGAGATTACTCAACCCTACACTGAGCAGACCTGTGTGGATGAGAGCAGAGGTAGTGGAGACTGCCGAGGATTCCACCGTGTCCGGGACCATCGTCGGCATCCGATTCGTGTTGCTCTTGAGAATTGCGCTGCGGCTGGTGGCCTCAAGCAGCGTTCCGAGGTATGCGCTTACCCACCCAGCGCTTCCATATCGGTGGTATCAGGCAGGGCCACCAACATGCGTAGTAACCGGCAGGAAGCTCTGGGGCACCCGGGTGGGGGCGTAGCTGCCAGAAAGCTACGCTGGCGCGCATGTGGTGATCTGAGTGACGGGTCAGTTCGATTAGTGACCATCGTGACCAGCGAGCCTCCGTGTTCCATGACTGCATCTCAGTCTGACGCTCATCCTCTCCCCTCCTGAGACCCCAGTGACGAATGTAATTCACATACTCGAGAGTGAGTATTGCGATGGTTGACAGAATTAGCCAACCTACCGCCATAGTTTGGCCTTGAGGCAGCATGAGAATAACTCCGAATGCGGCAATCTGTAAGATAAGTCCCCTGTATGAAGGGTTACTCAATCCAGTTCGCCCCTTGCCGTTGTGAACCCTAACTGAAGATAGGTACTGGCCTGGAATGGTCCTGAGCCAGAACGACCACAGTCCCTCTTCCTCGTGAGCGCTTGCTGGGTCGCGATCCGTAGCGACCCATTTGTGGTGGTTGTGATTATGCTCAGTGGTGAAGTGGGTGTAGTGGATGCTGAACAGCAGAAGTCTTGCTAGTCGCCAGCCCGGACTCTTTGGCTTCTTATGCCCGAGCTCATGTGCCGTGACTATTGCAGAAGTTGCTGCAGACAATCCAGTTGACAGGGCAGCAGCGATTAACCAGAGTGAAATCGATTCTTCTAGGTAGGCGAACCTGAAGAAAGAGGCTAGTACCACAAAGTGGACGATGCCGTGTACCCAGAGAAGAAACTCGAAGGGCAGACCAGACTCCCTTGGCGGCCGGGCCTGCTTCGACTCACCCATGACGATGTCTAGGATTGGTCCAATACCCCAAACAAACACCACTCCCATCGCCGTGTACGCTCCGCCAAGCAGATTGCCTGTGATGACAATCATCGGATTCACAAGTCCAAGAAGGTGGACGGGCCAAGGTTCCGGGGAGAGTTCTGACTCACTCATACAAATGTGCGTGTTTGGCTCTTGTCTTAGCGATTTTCGGTGAGACTACCATTTGGCAGTAGGGATTTTGAGGATTGTTCGCGAAGTAGTTGTGGTGGTAATCCTCAGCCTCGAAAAAGCTGCTCAACGGACTCACTTCGGTAACGATGTCATCGACAAAATTCTGCTGCAAATACCCGATCACCTGCTCAATGTCTTGTTTCTGCTCCGGACTCGCGTAGAATACACAACTGCGGTAATGCGGCCCTATGTCGTTGCCTTGTCGGTTCAATTGGGTCGGGTCGTGCACGGTGAAGAATACCTCGAGGAGGATGCGGCGTGGAATGACCTCGGGGTCGAATGTGACCTTGACAACCTCAGCATGGCCGGTGCGCTTTCCACAAACTTGCTCGTAGGTTGGGTTTTCCACATGACCACCGGAAAATCCAGGGATTACTTTGCTTACTCCGCGAAGGCCCAGAATGGCTCCTTCGACGCACCAAAAGCAACCGCCACCAAGGACGATTTCCTCGACCATCGTCAGGGGGAGGGAACGAACCTCTTTCAGGTCTTCTAAATCAGGAACCAAAGAGATCAAGCAAGGTAAGGGGGAGGAAGATGAAGAAGTCAAAAACTAAGAAAAACGTGAAACCCTTTTCCAACAGGCTAAGTTCAGCCCATTCACTTTTTCTCCAGCCATTCTTTGCAATCCAATCTAGCATGATTATTTCAAATAACCAATTACTATCAAAATTTCCCCGTCATTGTCATTGAAATTTAGTTAGGTAAGATATTTGCACGGAAGCGATGGCGCTTCTTCATGCGCACCAAGGCTGGACTCCTCGTCCTCATCATGATCGGAGCCTCGCTATCGGGCTGCATCTTCGGTAGCGAGCCAGAACCGGAGCCAGAACCAGAAGTCGAGGAAGAGGTGCGATTCTGGGTCACCGGCCCCGATGGGCAACCAGTAGATATGCCCGCCCTGTCACTCATGTTCAACTTCTCAAACGTAGGTGAGCAGGGCGCCGAGCCGAGTATCGGCATAACCTCGAGCGGCTGCATTTTCTTCATCGCCTTCGAGAAAGTCATGCGCTCGTGTGATCACGGCGGCTCGTGGGAAATCGTCGACGACATAATGTCGCATCCTTCAACATCCGACCCATACGGTTGGGTCGACCCAGTCACTGACCGCGTATTCAACGTCCAGATGGTTGGGCTGCTGACAACTTGGATAGCATGGTCGGATGACGACGGAGAGTCTTGGATAGGTAATCCGCACGACTCAGGGCCAGTCCCGCTAAACGACCACATCAAGCTCGGAAGCGGCCCTTGGACAAGCGATGGATACGGAGCTCTCGCAAACGCTCCTGGCGTCTACGAAAGGGCAGTCTACTTCTGCTACAACAAAATTGCCGGTATCTTCTGCTACACCTCATTTGATGGTGGCGCCTCCTTCGAAGTCGG
>CAXGBP010000064.1:0-5394 GCA_964007685.1 uncultured Candidatus Poseidoniales archaeon
ATCACATTGTGAAGAGGGCCGTCTGTGCTCATCAATACGCCTTGATCACGCATGAAATCGACTAATGCCTGAGCCTCATCGGCCGCCGGCTCTAGGGTCTCCTGATTTCTCACCATCTCGAAACCGAGGAACAAACCACGACCGCGAACATCGCCGATGATTGGATGTCTGACTTGTAATTCTCGAAGACCGTGAATGAAGCGCCCCCCAAGCTCCCGCGCTCGCCCCATCAAGTCTCGATCTTCTATCTCATCCAGCACCGCCATACCGGTCGCGCACGATACAGGGTTGCCGCCAAAGGTGCAGAAGAATTCCATTTCCTCAAATGAGGAGGCAATCTCTGGAGTCGTGAACACAGCTGCCATTGGATGGCCATTGCCAATCGGTTTGCCCATCGTCACAATATCTGGAACTACGCCGTGTTCAGTGAAGGCCCACATGTCATCACCCACACGGCCGAACCCCACCTGAACCTCATCAGCGATACAAACGCCCCCAGCCGCCCTAACACTCTCAAAAACAGGAGCAAGATAACCAGCTGGAAGCGGTATCTGACCCCCACACGAAAGCATCGATTCAATGATCAAGGCACCGATTCCCGTATCAGATTCAGCCTGCTCAATCACCTCAATAGCCTCGCTAACAAAGTCACGATTACCACCACGATATACATCGGGGATAGGTATCACATGGACCCAGGGCTCCGGTTCACCAGCCCCACCCGGACCGCGGAATTTGTACGGACTCAAATCGACCAATTGTCCTGTATTGCCGTGGTACGCCCCCTCGACCACCACTACATCACGAACCCCAGTATGGGAGCGAGCCAAGCGCAGGGCCAATTCGTTTGCCTCGCTCCCGGAATTCACTAGAAATCCGACGCTCAAAGGCTCAGGCAAAGTCGCTGCTAAGCGCTCTAGATAATCGGTCAATCCAGGAAACACGTAGCGCGTATTCGTGTTCAGCAGAGCCATCTGGCGTGCCCCAGCAGCAACGACCCTTGGGTTTGCGTGCCCGACATGACATACATTGTTCACAAGATCCAGATATCTTGTCCCATCCTCCGCAAACAGATATTGCATCTCGCCGCGGACGATGTGAAGTGGCCGACCATGAGCAATCGAGAGCGCCTTGCTGAGATGCTTTTCGCGAGCAGCGAGCAACTCTTCCAAACGGCGCCCCGCATCATTCATCGTCGAATACCTCGATCTCAACCTGGCGCTTGACGAGGTCGGTAAAGCGAGAGGTGTAGCGGGTTGCGCGGACGACGTGGTTGTCAATCCAGTGGTAATTTCCTCCTCGTGGTTTGCCCATCAGTAAAGTGTGGTACTGAAAGCCATTTTCAGCCAACCAATGTTCCGTCACTTCTCGATGATCCTCCGTCCTAGCTGTGAAGAAACAGATGTGATGGCCCTCAGAATACCAGCGATTGATGGTCTCGACCGCATCGGGATAAACTTCCGCGGTCGCCATCCTCTCCGGTTCCTCATTTGGGATGTCTTCACCAACGGTCCCATCAATGTCGATGAGGTAGTTCTTACTACCCTCAGGCAGGACGGGGCTCACCTTGTTACCATCATCGTCGACGGTGTCGATGAGTTTGCTCATGCCGCAGTCTCCTGCGACGACCGTCCTTCAATGAGATGGCTGGTGCATCTCCATTCTGTATAGGTCAGAGCACTAATTTAGAGAGCGATGTGAGGATTGCTTTCGCCACATGTATTCCCGAATGTGGAAGCGCAAAACCGGATTCCGAATAGTTATGAAGAGGATGTCGGACGGACGACCATGCCTGGGGCATACGACAGGAGTCGTCAGGGTGCAGTCGTCCGGGAAATCTCGGCTAATTTTGACGAGGCTTTGTCTAAATTCTTCGGGACACAGGAGCCCGATCCTGTCGCCGCTCAGGGCGCTCATGATGCATACGTCGCTGCGCTGCGCGCACACGGAACTGAGGTCACAATCCTACCCAGCCTAGACGAATACCCTGATTGCTGCTTTGTTGAGGATACGGCCGTAATGATTGATGGAAAGGTGATTGTTCCCAATATGGGCCATCCATCTCGTGAAGGGGAGCAGGTCGATGTCGCTAATCATTTGGGCCAGACAGCCGAGATTGTGCAGATGCCTGCTGGAGCTACCTTGGATGGAGGCGATGTTATCTTCTTTGACGATCGCTACCTCGTCGGGCTATCGACTAGGACTAATTTGGCCGGTGCAGAGTTCCTCGCGGAGCATGTCCGCGCGGATGATTTTGAGGTGGAGTTCATCGAGATCCCCCCCTCAACTCTCCACCTCACTACCGTTTGTTCCTCGCCTCGCGAAGGGATGCTTCTCGCTGCTGAGGGTCACCTGACTCCTTCTCAAATTGAGCCTCTGGCTGAGAGTGTGATTTGGGTTCCAAACGAAGAGAGTTATGCCGCGAATACGATTGGGTATAGAGGAGACCGAGCAATCATCGCAGATGGCTTTTCGTTCACTCGTCAAGCGCTGCTCGACGAGGGGTTCCGCCTGACGAGCGTCGACATGAATGAGATAATGCAGGCTGATGGTTCACTCACATGTCTCTCGGTCTTCAGCGCTTGAGACTCAGACCGATTTAATGTTGGAAAGTGACGCAGGAGCCGGCGGATTCAACAACGGACCTGCGGTCCGTTGCACATGCGCTCGCGTGAGTCAGCGGCCATTTCGATGGTTCTGTTGATGTTGCTGACTCCGCTGAGCGGATGCTTCGGCACCGAGTCAGGGGCCCCCAGCTCAGACGACCTCGAAGTGAGGGCATCAAGCGATGCCGCCGGATTCTTCGTCGACTATACATTCGAATCCGGGGCGGCGATGTCGGTCTTCATCCCATATCTTCTAATTGACCCGATGACGCAATTCGTACAGAATTCGACCGTCATCGATCTAGAAAAAGGAGGAAGCGAAACTATCTCGATTCTTACACCACCTCGAAGCGAATCCATGCTATTCATGATTGGTGAATCAGGGCGGGAGAATTGGCCTGTGAGGAATCAGGAGGAGTCTTGGACGACTTGGTTTAGTCACGGGGGCTCCGACGGAACTGGGGCAGGTGCGATAATGCGAATCGCCTCTGAGAATACAACATTCGACACCGTAAACACCAGTACCGACACCGGCGGTGCGGTCGGCATCAAGACAGTGAATATCCAACGTGCGATGGATATTGGAATCGCCGAAGGTGGAGCGCACTCGACGGGATTATTGCACGGCAGAACTGTCTACGATCGACTTTACGAGATTACAGATCCAGCGATTTCTATTGATATCGATGGTCGCCAAGGCTATTGGGATCGTTGGGCAGGCCAAGGAAATCCGGCCTACGAAGATGCAGCGCAGTACCTCATTCAAGAATTATCATCCTTCGGACTAGAGGTTAGGCAACACCGCTACGAATTCACCGATATCTTGCAAGTTCAGAATCCTGAAGCGTACAATATCTGCGCTTACAAATGGGGCAGCGAAGTGGTCAATGAATGGCTGGTCTTTGGGGCCCACTTCGACATTGCTCCTCCCGCCAACGCGGTCCTCCTCGACCCTCACACCACAGGCTCACGCTCCTATGGCACCCGCGTCGGAGCCTACGACAATACCGCGGGAACTTCGATGGTTCTCGAGACTGCGCGCGTCCTCGCTGAGTTCGATAGTCGCCGGACGATGGTTTTCTGTTTGTGGTCTGGAGAAGAAGGTGGAAAGCGCGGTTCGGATTACTGGACAGAATACTACGTAGCAGAGGATAATCCAGATGTTACAGTTACGAATTACATCAATCTCGACATGGCTGGAGTCAATTGGCCAGGTGGTGGGGGAGCCCCGCACGGAGATCCTGACCCACAAATCGACGAGGGCGGGTATCCGAAAGATTCCGAGGTATGGCCGATGCGAGTCTACATCGGACCGAGCCTCGATCACGACGTAGTCAATCAGCCAGGAATGGTTGGCCTCTCGAATTGGATCGGCTCGGATGCTCTCGGTTTGGAGGAACAGATGGGGACTCTGGTTGGTCTGAATTACTCAGCAGACACATGGAAGACTGATGTTTGGTTGGATATGGATAGGCCGGAAATAATCGTCTACGAAGATACCACAGCCCGAAGCGACCACGCCAGCTTCCAAGACAATCTTGGGACGGTCACTGTTGGATTCGGTGGCTTGGTCGATGGTTATTGGTGCTATCACCAGACTTGTGACACCCTCCAAGAGATGGAGGAGTGGATGGACACCACTGGCAAGGATTACGGCGAAGAAAACTCCGGTGTCGCTAACCTCGTGAACAGTCTTGACATGATTACATGGTGGGCTCTGATGACTTTCTTCCACTGCGATGAAAAGCCAATCATCAACGCATATAATTGACACTATTCCAACAAAGTCGGTAAGATGTTGAGGTTGAACCAAATCAACCCTACAAATATCGACACCCAAATCCAATACACTACGTTTGACCAAGTCTTTACTTTCTTTCCATCAAGTGGGCCGAATGGAATCATGTTGAATGCTCCAAGACCCACATTGCCCCAGCACCAGAGGGAAAGCAATCCTCTTTCTTTCCCATTAATCATAGAAGTGAATTCTGTGGTTTCAAGCCCGAGGGCTATCAAACCTATTCCAACTCCCCACATCATAACATTACTCAGTGGTCCTGCTAGGGCAATTTTGCCAAATTGTTCCTTAGTTGTTTTACCCATCACCATGACGGCCCCGGGTGCCATGAAAACGACTCCGATTAAAGCGGCGAGAATAACTCCAAACCTCAGCCCACCGGGTGATGCTCTAAATTCGGCCCAACAACCATAGTGGCGGGCTGATACCTTGTGGGCCACCTCATGAACGATGAATGCAGGGGTTATTGGAATCATCCAGAATATCCCGCCCCTGATAAATTCACTCGGATCATTTAGTGCTCCAAATATTCCACCCACAGACATGAAGGCGAGAGCGAGAGAAAAGGCAAATGTCGCCTGAGTAAGATGCTCAATCTCAATCTTGGAAAAGTGCCATATTGAGCCCTTGTGAATGTAGACTTTGCGTGGTTGTGGCTCTTCCCCAAATACTCGGAAGAAAGGCTGTCCACCTTGGCCGTTGTTAGCGAAAACAACTCTGACGTGTGGCTTTCGCCAATTCCCATCATCACGCGCACGCGTGTGACTACCAGGAGACTGTGTGCGATCAAACGGGTCGTCCTCGAGCCGTGAGGCGCGTGGGTCTCTCTCGCCCGACATCTGGTCAATCCCTCCCTCGCACCTCGTTTGAAGGCTCGTAGTATTCAATCCTCATCCAAGAGTTCGCCGACCTCGGCCATCAAGTCGTCCCAACTGGGCGCCTCGGGCCTGTCGGCGGAGCCAAACATAGCAAGCATCTCCTTCCGCTCCT
>CAXGBP010000065.1:0-5386 GCA_964007685.1 uncultured Candidatus Poseidoniales archaeon
CGCATAGGCGACGCTCATCGTTCTCGTCTTTGATTCCTACCCTTGGTTGATGATTCGAGGTGTCGAAGAGTCTATCGAGTGAGGTGCTGTTCGCTGCTTATGGCGCCTCTGTGGCCGTTTGGAAAGAAAAGCGTCCCCGCGGAGCCGAAAGCAAAGCCAAAGCCAGTTGAGGTTGTTGAGTATGAGCGAAAGAAAGACACCTCTCAGAAGGATTTGATTGAAGACAAAAGTCACCTCAAAAAGAAGTCCTTCATCGATGCTATGGCGCTTCTCGGTGACGATTAGAACACCGGTTACAATACCGGGTCGGGTATCAAGCGGCCTAGTGCATCGATATCGAAATCGCCCGCTTGGATTGGTACCCTCAGACCGAATTCCGCAGTCACGGAGGGATCCAGTTCACCGAATTGACCTACTTCTTCCCCTGCCACAATCGCCTTCGCCCCTCTCCCCGTGAGCCATGGTCCATCGTTTGGTTCAGTCGCTTTCCATTCGACCTCCGAGAGGTCGGCTCCAATGTCACGGAGGAATGCCTGCGCGATTCCTTTGGCGGCTGAGAATCCTCCTGCGACTTCAGCGCAGGCCCATGCTGCCCTTGTCCCGTTGTGAGAATCATGGACTACTGTTCCGAGTTCGTAGACTCGTTGAGGTAGTTCGTGGTGTCTATTTGCAGCGAGTAGTTGTAGTAGGCTTGGTAGGATGCGTTGTCGCATCATTGTGTGATCGATAGTGATTGGATTAGCAAGAACGGTAGTTTCTGCCAATTTTTTCCATCGAGTGTGTTCGAATTGGACTCTGTCGTTTGACAGAGTGAGGCTCTGAGTTTCTTGCAGATTGAGTGAGCGCATGCTCTCGCGAGCGCGCCGATGAAGGTGGGCTGATGGTAGAGGGATTGCATCTAGGTGGACTGCAGAGAGGATGTTTGGCATATTTTCGTAACCGTAGCCGATTGCGATATCCTCGACGATATCGATTGGGTGCATGATGTCTGAGCGCCAGCGCGGCATGGCGATTACATGCTCGCGCTCGCCGACCTCTAAGTCAGCCCAACGCTCGGCCTTATTGACTCCGTTAGTTACTGCCCGAGAGGCGAGATGTCTGCCGCCCATCCTGCTGATGGCTGCGGAGATATCTTTGCTCTCTAGAGTCATTCCGAGGATGCGCTGGATGAGTCGGTCTGAGACTCTGTGTTCACGCGCTTCCATATTTGGAGTCATTCGAATCTGACCATCCCAGCCATTTACCTGCACCTGTTCGATTGTGCCTCCACGCTCGGCAAGTGAGAGGCAGATGAGCAGAAGACTGGCGTCGACAGAGCGTTGGTTCCAACCTGTCACATCGATGAAGAAGTCGCTCGTCGATTCGCTGACAGTGGTATGGTTTCCATTGATTATTGGTGGGAATGAAAGGACATCGTCATTCGCATCGAGGATTACAGGGTAGGATTCGAGTTCGTCCATGAGGTGGGCGTACTCGACTCCCTTCGGATGCTTGCTGAGGATCTCATCGATGCTCATTTCATCACTCATCGCTAGAGGCACGAAAGAATGTGAGCCATCTACAGTGACAACGCGGAATGGTGGACTGAGTGTTGCGAGGTCGTGCACTCCGATTGAGGCGAATCGCCGACCTCGACCGAGACTCAGATGGAGTTTCTCTTGATGGTCCATGAGAGATTGGATGAAATCGTCTTTTTCTGCAGCGTTCTGGCCCGTATCTACTCCTCTGACCACCGCTGCGAGAATGATTGGACGGACGTTTTCGAGGCTTGAGTCGACATCTAGGGTCATTCCGCTATCGCTTGTCTCGACAGATGGGTTCTGCGCCTCGCCTTGCAGGAATGCGCGTGCGGCGCGTGCCATCGTTTCGTGACCAAGTAGATCGGGTCGGTCCGGAAAGACTTCGATTTCGATTCCTTCCTCATCGCTGCCTTCGACGACACAACCGATTGATGATAATCGCTCGACCCAATCTGCGTCGTCGTATTCAGCTCCGTTGCTTTCCTGTATTGAACGGAGTATTGAGTGATTGAGGGTGATGGTCGGCAAACTCCCACCTCAATTGCCCAACCACATAGGGAGCGGTCTATCGTAGCCTACTAATCTCAGGCCCGAGATAGCTGCGGTATCGTGGT
The DNA here is from genome assembly GCA_964007685.1 of uncultured Candidatus Poseidoniales archaeon. Classification (GTDB taxonomy): domain Archaea; phylum Thermoplasmatota; class Poseidoniia; order Poseidoniales; family Thalassarchaeaceae; genus MGIIb-O1. The sequence continues at coordinate 2,135 of CAXGBP010000065.1, forward strand.
CGAGGGCTCTGAGGTTTCGTCGATTCAAGTCTGCGAGGTCACTGATGCCCAGTTCGCGCATCCAGCCTCGCAATGTGCCGTCAATCCAGGCTAGCGAGGATTCAATGTCCTCGTTTGGAGCAGGAGCGACGAGAGCGGTGCAGCCTGCTCCTCGGGCTATTAGAAGGTCCTCCGCCGAGGGCGCTTCATCTATCTCGAGGAGGATTGTTCTTCCTTGATTTGGGAGATTCATCGCGCGTGCGACCAGACCAATTCGCGGCAGGGCCGCTGCAGCGCGCGAACCTCCTGCTGCGGCTACGTCAACCACCGCACCGTCGAGGTCGAGGTCGACAACGAGTCGGAACAAGTGTTCGACTCGCGAGACACTATCCTTGATGAAGACCAGCGAGTCATCAGACATGCGGCTGTAGAGTGAGACGAGAAGAGCCTCGATTTCAGCGTCGTTTAGCGCGGGGAAATTGGTGAGGTCGAGAACCATTCCTGAGCAATTCTGTATCAGACTCGCAGCATCGAGAAGATTCTCCTCATTAATCAGCATCAAATCATTGCTGCGAGGCTCAGAAGTCACGATTCCTGGTTGCGCAACTCCATACTTGCCGGTTGCTGAGGTCATTCTCTCGGCTTCGACAATCCATGGTAGAGGTGCGAGCAAGCCGTTCTCATCCTGACCTGCGGGAAGGATGAGTGTCAAGGTGTCCAGAGATGACTGATCAGAGAGTCGGTCGTGGGCGGAAGGAACCAGAGTGATTCCTTCGAAGCCCTCTGCAACTGAATTCTCGGGGGCTTCTCCAATCGGTGAGCCGGCTTCGCTCGGGACGATTACCAAAGCATCCGAGTCGAGTTGCAAGCCAAGAGGCTCGAGATGCTCCGCTAATTCGTCAAGTTCGGCCGCTTCAATCGACCTCATCGCCGCTCCATCTCCGGGTGGAGGACAAGATCCAGCGACGATTACACGGCCGCCGACCATACTTCGCCCAGGCTCACTTCCAGTGCTACCGAGAATAACTACGGTTCCACCTTCCATCGCGGCTCCCGAAGCCTTGCCCGCGTGTCCTCGAACAATCATTAATCCGCCGCGCATTCCGGCACCGGTTTCGTCACCGGCGGAACCCTGAACGACGATCTCGCCGCCAGTCATTCGGTGACCAGAGCGGTCGCCAGCATCCCTTTCGATAGTTATTCGTCCTCTTCGCTGGAAGGCCCCCAACATCGAGGTGCATCCACCTTGGAGAGTGAAGGTTCCACCATCGTTCATCGCGCCCGCGCATTCACCTAAATCACCGAGTAATAGTACTCTGGAATCCGCTGGAAGATGGGTGATGACTCCTATCTCACCTTTCTTCGGTTTCTCATCGCCCTGCTTACCCCATCCGATGCGGACAAGCAGGTCGCGCTCAAGCGCCTGCTCGAGCATCTTCTCAAGGTCGCGGTTGAGTTTGATGCTCTTCGCAGTGACGTCGCGCATGGTACTCCTCGGCAGAGACGGCATGGTTACGGTCTTCATTCTGACGGGTATGTCGCCATAGTGATTATGCATAATTCACCGTTTTCCGCAGACCCGACCTTCAAGAGCATAATTGATAGAGGGTAGGCTACGACAAGGAAACGCCAAAGGGCGCATGGGGCTTCACCATGGGGAAAATCAAGGTAGCAATCAACGGATTCGGAACTATTGGTAAGCGAGTGGCTGATGCCGTCGATGCTCAGGACGATATGGAGATTGTTGGTGTTACCAAGACCGGCCCTTCGTTTGGTTGTGACCTCGCTGTGAAGAAGGGCTTTCCACTCTACTGCACTTTCGATGATTCGGATCGAATTGCTTCGTTCGGTGAGCAGGGCTACGATTGCAAGGGAGGGCTCTCAGATCTTCTTGCAGCAGCCGATATAGTCGTCGATTGTGCTCCTGGGAAGATGGGTGCAGACAATCTCGCGAAGTACAAGGCTGCGGGCATTAAGCATATGTTCCAGGGTGGCGAGAAACACACTCTGACCGGGCTATCATACACCTCGTGCGCAAACCACGAAGCCAACCTCAATGCCGAGGGTTCTAGAGTCGTCTCTTGCAATACCACTGGACTCTCACGAACCCTCGTACCTCTGTACGAACATTGCGGCTCACTCAAAGTCGAGTGCACGATGATCCGCCGAGCCGCAGACCCAGGCGACTCCAAGAAAGGACCGATTAATGCCATCAAGCCTGTTCTGAAGGTGCCCAGCCACCACGGTCCAGATGTGATGACGGTCAAGCCAGAAATAGAGATTAACTCGCTCGCAGTTGCCGTCCCTACCACTATAATGCACGTCCACTCCATCATTGCTGACCTTCCCTCTGGACATGGCCTGACGACTGAGTCTGTCATCGAGATGTGGAAGAACCAGCCGAGAGTGATCGTTATGCATGGTGCTGAGAACAAAATCACCACCACCGCAGAAGTCATGGAGATGGCTCGCGACATCGGTCGTAAGTGGGGAGACTTGCACGAAATATTCGTCTGGGAGGATGGAGTGAAGCTTATCGACGATCGCCTCTATTACTTCCAAGCCATCCATCAGGAGAGCGATGTCATCCCCGAGAATGTCGACTGTATCCGAGCCTTGATGGGAACAGAAACCGACTGGCGTGCATCGGTTGCGAAGACCGATGCTGCCATCGATGCTTACTACGGATTGTGAGCGCTTCAGCGTCCATCTACACAACTCGATTATAGTTGCCGAAATCACTCGGGAATTTTCGTACTGAGAGGTGTTTTCGAGTGATTTCCCACGATTGACCTATGGTCAATCAACATGAACGGTCAAAAGCCCCTCAAGGTTCCGAGGGACCCATGAATGACCGCCGCTTGGTAGTCGTGACTCTAGTCATGCTAGTATTGAGCGGTTGGTCAACGGGGATAGCATCAGCATCGACAACCGAAGACGAGATTGCTACGCAGCACGTCGATTCTGCAAGTGAAGAAGCACTTTTTCAAGCGTTTTCTAGTGTTATCGAATCGACCCACGAATTACGCCGAACTAGTGGTTTGATTCACTCCCCTTACGGCACATTTGACCCGGTGGAGCAGCCGATTCCACTCGGGCCTGAGAATCTCTTCGATTTAGCCGCTCTAGAAAGGACTCGATTTGCCCTCGTTCAATCGACTTCAGCAGACTTGACTGGATTAAGTCAGACACTGTCTGAACTTGGCATGGTACTCATCGAGACCATTCCTGACGATACCATCCTCATTCGAATTCCGATGCAATTCGATGCCG
>CAXGBP010000066.1:0-5353 GCA_964007685.1 uncultured Candidatus Poseidoniales archaeon
CGGAGAAGGTGCGCGAACTACCCAAGGACCTCGGAATCGCCAAGCCGCAGCAGTACGTGCTGCCTCAGGCCTGATCATTGCTTGGGACGCGACGAACCGCAGTCCGGACAGCGGTTCGAATCATCATCGGCGTACTCGTGGCCGCATGCCGGACAATTCGCTACATAGGCCCGGTCTATACCGGCGGCGGCTGCCGCTGCCGCGTCCTCTGATTGCAGAACTATCCGACCAGGCTCCAATTCGCCCACCGTGTAGCGCCCGGGCCCGCCGAGCTCTAGGAGGATATCTGGTGGGAAGCTGACTGTCCCGAGTTCGTCGACCAGCAATTCACGACTCTGAGTGAGGGAGTCAAACTCCACTCCCTCGCCATGCTGAGCGACGAAGCGGCCGTCGCGCAACTCGAGTGAGCGATCGGCGAAATCACCTACATCCCTACTGTGTGTGACAATAAGGAAGGCTACATCCTCCTCTTCGTGCAACTCGCGGAACAACTCGAGTACGCTTTGGGAGGTGAACGGATCCAGAGATCCAGTGGGCTCGTCAGCGAGTATCAGGCGTGGCTTCGTTATCAGCGCCCTCGCGATAGCGACACGTTGCTGCTCGCCACCCGACAAGTGTTCGGGCAGCGCCTTCATTCGCGGAACCATCCCAAGCCTGTCGAGAACAGCAACAGCTCGCCTCTTCGCCTCGGGAGCAGGCACACCGGCATGGCGCAGTGGATGCATCACATTGTCCAAGCCTGAGAGGTCTGGCAGTAGGTTTCCCTCCTGGAAGATGAATGAGACGGTCGAGCGACGGTGCTCGACCAAATCGCTGCCTTCCAACTTCGTCAGATCGCTTCCACCGAGGAACACCCTCCCGGCAGTGGGAGCCATGAGGCCTCCGAGGGATTTGAGCAGGGTTGACTTGCCTGAACCGGAAGGTCCGATGACTGCCACGGCCTCGCCTCGACCAACCTCGACGGATAAACCACGAAGAGCCACGACATTGCCCTCCTCCGCCTTCGATTCGTATACGTGGTACAGCGAATCGGCTTCTAGAATCGGAGTTGGGTTGACCATATTCACTCCCCCTTCAGGACTGTCGCCAGATCCGCGCCTATCGCCTTACGAGTCGTCACCACCAGAGCCACCAGAACCGCCAACAGCAGGATTCCCCCTACTTGCAGCAATTCTGCGAACGGCCAGACCAGATCTCGATTAATCAGGCTGGCCGAGCCACCAAAGACCTGGAAGATGAGCCCGAAGAGATTGAACAGGCCGTTGAACGAGTATGAGATTCCGATTCCGAGAAGACCACCGAGAGCCATGCTGACGATTGTAATCGATAGAATCTCGAAGAGCACGAGTCGCATCACCTGAGATGGGCTACCGCCGATGGCCTGTAGGATACTGAGCTCCTTGCGGCGCTGGCTGAGAACCAGACTCAGGAAGACGAATGACGAAGCGACTGCGGCCAGCGCTGAGACGACGAATTGCAGGCTCAGCAGACCGGGTGTTCCATAGATTAGCCCACCATTCTTCTCGACGTCTCGGTGGGCCGAGGACCAATCCTGAACACTGGCTACCGAACTATCGGTCGAGAGTTGGACGGAGAGATCGCGCAGGTGCTCGCCATCGTCGTCGTAAGCGTCCTGTCCGAGGTCGAAGAACCAGATTGTCGAGAGTATCTGATTGTCCGCAGGGACGAGCGGTCCCGCCCACGCTCGAGCGGTCTCTTCGCCGATCAGAATCGCATTCGCCGCTCCGGACAGATCCATTCCGGGAACCCAATTGTGGTTACCGACGTCCTCGAGGGTCATATTGGTGGTCTCACCGGAGAAGAAATTTACCAAAGCGAACGAGTACGAGTCCCCTGTGCTGACATCGAGTGACCATCTCGCTTCATCACCGTGGGTGAATGTGCCGTTCCTCCTCAGATCGGCCTTGGCCGCGTTCAGGTCATCACCCGGCAGAGCCTGTGCTGTCCAGTGAAGCATGTCCAGTGCTTCATCAGTAACAATCCAGACAGAAGCGCCTACGAATTCGTCGTCCGTCAAGGTGGCGTAGTATTGCAGGACCGTTGCCGCACTGACCGTTGCTGAATGAGAGCTGTCTCCGGAATCCCATGCGGTTGTCACCATCGAGATGGCCTGGGATTCGGTCACTGGTGATGCAAACACGACCTTGAGGTCGGCTCCTACTGCTTGGTCAGCAGTCTTCTCATCGACTACAGTTCCAGTGTATCCCTGAACGGCTGCCATAGTCACGATGGAGAGAGTCAGTACGATAATGAGCGCCAATCTTCCTACTCCTTCAGCCGAGCCCGAACCCGAAAGGCCGCGTTTGACGTCCTTCAGAAGCGGGGTTCGGCCGAATAGGTACTGCATCAGTTCAGGACCGCGCGAACCCAGACGGGAGAGTACGAGTGCCCCCCCGATCCACAGCAGGAACGGTCCGAACACTGCAAGCAGACCGTCGGCGAATGCATTGGTGATGATGCCCTTGCCACTGTTGTAATCAGCGAACATCTTCCATTCCTCCATCACCGAATCGGTGAGGGCGATCAATCCGAGGCCGAATACAATCCAATGCAACCAGTACTTCGGCTCCGTCTTCGTCGCGACCTTGGCGACGCCCTCGCTGATCTCGGTCTCGAGGAAGGCCTTGGTACGCGCCCGCCCGAACAGCAGTGCGATGCCTACTGTGACCACCATGGTTCCGAGCATCGCCTTGGTCGACAGCATCGGTGGCGGTCGCATGTCATCGAATCTGAATTCCATGAAGCCGGTCGCCGAGAGGACGAACGGGATCGCTGCGATTGCCAACAGGTAACCCGCTAGCCAGGCTGTCACTGAGAATACGCCCATCTCGGCGAGGACCATCTTCGACAAACCGGCCGAAGAAGCCCCCATCACACGATTGACGGCGACTTCTCGACGACGTTGCTCAAGGGAGAGGAGTAGCCCGTAGATGAGGACTGCAAGGCTCAGGACGATGATAGGGATCATGATGATGTAATCGAATCCCTGAACGAAGTAGAGTATGATATTGAAGAAAACGATGACCGAAGCCACCATGTCAACGGCACGCAGTTTCACGGTTTCCCCCTCGACCTCGTACTCACCTCCAATCTCGGACTGCCAGCTCCTCAGTTGGGATTCGGACTCGGCGATGCTGCTCGTCGGTAGTGCGGATCTGTCCATCGCTACTGCGAGATACGCGTGATCCCCAGCGATGATCTCCGACTTGTCATGCAGACTGATGAGTTCCCATGGCACATAGACCGGCTGGTTGGAAATCAATGGGCTGCTGAATGTCCTATCGTCGTAGATAGCAGCCACGGTCAGATTCTCCAGAGTTATTGTGACCCGGCAATATTCGTAATCGTCGAAGAGGTACTCGTAGACACCGATGGGATTGTCTCCCTCGCATGGATCCGTTGTGTTCGCAGCATATGTGAAATTCAGTATAGAGAAGGTATCCCCTGCTTGCACCGATCCTGCAGCCGCGAGTGCAGCGGGGATTACTACGCTGCGGTTGGTTACCGCCTCAGCGCCGCTAGAAGGCCATTCGCCTGAAATGGTGCGGCTTGAATGTCGAGCATGCAATTCGCCATCGTACCCGCCCTCACCGATGAGGCGAATTGGGCGGAAACCATTGGTGGGAGGTCCGTTCTCCTCTGATTCGGGGAACATGATGTCTACGTTTTCCCAATTACTGTCTGTGCCATTGATGGTCGTCAGTTGTAGAGGTTGAGCGAGGAACTGCCGATCTCCGAAGAAGCCAGCTCCGTATGCCGCTTGGCGACCGGCGGTGATGGTGCAATCGAGTGCATCATCGATTTCCATTATCTGATCGCATAACGATTCCATCGCTATCGGATCGGTGATTCGCAAATTTGACATCGAATGGAATTCGACGCGGTAATCATACTCCTCGCCCTTTGTTCCCTCTTCTAGGAATGCGGACATCAAGCCCGAGCCGTATGCCAGCACGGTTGTGATAACCAGACTCGCGAGGAAGACTCCGGAGAAGACGGCAGCCCCGCGTGCGCGCCCGCGCCAGGCGCTCAGCACGGCGATTCTTGTCGCATCGGGAAAAGAAGCGATTCTGTCCTTGAAATCCATCATGCCTCACTCCACCAGGCTTCCTTGATGTCCGAAGCGGCGACCTTGCCGTCCCTCAGCAGAAGCATACGGTCGGCCTTCGAGGCGAGGACGGGATCGTGCGTGACCATGAGAATCGAAATCGCATCCTCGCCGTGACAGAGTTCCTTGAACAACTCGAGGATGTCCTCGCCCGACTTGATGTCGAGATTACCCGTCGGCTCGTCTGCAAGCAGGAGCGGGCGGGAGCCGGCGATGGCGCGTGCGATTGCTACACGCTGGCGCTGACCGCCGGACAATTCATCCGGCTTGAATGTCACACGATCGCCGAGACCGACTCTCTCAAGAGCGGTACGTGCTTCCTCCTCGGCCGCACTCGATTCGAGTCCGGATAGTTCGAGTGCGAGTGCGACATTGTCGAGTGCCGACAAGTGGTCAAGGAGATGGAAATCCTGGAATATCCAACCGACTCCGTGGCGTCGAAGTTCGACCAGATTACGCGGGTGATCCATGCCAAAATTGAATTCAGCCAAATCGATTGAGCCGGCGTCGGCCTCGAGCAAGCCACCGATGATGTTGAGCAGGGTCGATTTCCCGCATCCGGACGGGCCCATCAAAGCTACGAGTTCTCCCTTCTCCAGTTTGAGGTCAATGCCTTCGAGGACCTCCAATCTAGTGGCGCCGGATCCGAATCCCTTGCGGAGGTCGTTGACTCGCAGCATATCTGTCTCGTCGCATTGCAATGGGATATTTGCTCTTTCCCCGGGCCAATTCGTACGTTAATCACTCGCACGCATTATCGAATGCCTTTGCCATGGCCTTTCCCTGCGCTTCTGGGCTCAGTGACGCCGTGACGTGTTCGATTAGGGAATCATCGGGGTTTCGGGGGACTCCGCCTGCTCGCTTCCAAGCCGCGTGCACCTTCACAACCTCGTCCACCCATGCCATGACATCGGTCGCCGGCAGAAGGCACCGCTCCGGTATTACCTCGTTGTGCGCGGGAAGATTGGCTGCGATGACAGGGCATCCGGCGGCCATAGCCTCTGCCGGAGGGTAGCCGAATCCCTCGGAGATGCTCGGGAACAGCAGGGCCTCTGCATGCTGCAAGGCAGCCACGAGTTGTTCGTCAGACAACTCCACCTCGCTGCCAATGTGCAGCATGTGAATGTCCTGCGCCACCTCCTCGGGCAGGCTGGTGATGACGTCGCGCACGAAGTCGAGTCGCTTGCGCGGCTCGTCGCTCCCGACGGTAACCAGCAGGCACTT
>CAXGBP010000067.1:0-5310 GCA_964007685.1 uncultured Candidatus Poseidoniales archaeon
ATCATTCCGGGTTTTCATCCCGGCGACCCGGGTTCAAATCCCGGCAGGAGCACCATTTTCATCTTGCTAAACTATCTATCATCGCATCGATAGTTTCGGGATTTGCTTCCTTATTGCTCCCAGATGTCAAAGCACGCCCCATAACATCGGCACCGATGAAGGAGAATTGCTGACGCATGGCCATGATTACGTGTGCACCGCCACCACCGCTGTGGGTTGCCAAACCGACCGGCTTGCCGGTGCACATGACTCGGAAACTCTTCCAGTCGCGCGAGAGCCAGGCGAGGGCATTGTTGAGGGTCGGAGGCACTGAGCCATTGTATTCTGGAGCGATGACAATCCATGCATCAGCATCCATCATCTGCTGGTTCAGCTCAGAGACATCAGCAGCCTGTTCAGGGTCTCCTGAGCGCGCCATAGTGAACATCGGTAGTTCCATTGCTGCCAAGTCGACAACCTCTGCCTCGTGTCCTTTGTCGCGTGCAACACCAGCGAATCTCTCAGCCAATTCGAGATTGGTGCCCGAGGTCGCGGTAATCATTAGGAAGTTGGCCATGAAGCCGCGAGAGGCTATCCATACTTCAACCGAATGAATGTCGAATTCTGCCTATTTTGACTCCTACAGCGTCTCATTCGACTTCTGTCACAGAGAATGGAATCTTCTGCTGAGCCGCCAAATCAATCACGATCCGAGTCCATTTGCTGGTAGGTGAGGGTAGGGCGAGAATGTGAGATGCGGAATCGAGGATTTTCTTGGTGAGCGAGTTTCCGGCCTCCCCTCGCCCTGTGTCGTGAAGCGAATTCACTGGGTCGCTCCATTCTTCTGAGAAAACAGCGATTTTGACTGAGTTATTGTCCGCCCAACGCTCTGCCATGTAGTCAACACCGCTTGCTCCTCCGACGACGATGAGGTCTGGATAACCGTTGGATTCGACCCAATTTTCGATTGCCTTTTCGAAGACTTCAAAATCGTAGAATCGACTACTTCCAACTATGGCGAGATTAATCACAGATCCGTCTTGATTCAAGTCACGATTCCCGAGCGAGTCGACCACATCCTGCCCAGAGCCAGTCACCATCGGAGTGCCTCAGGCAGGTTCCTGACCATAAATGTCCGTATGATACTCCACAGATTCTTTGTTGAGAGGAGTCAATCGCCCACTCATTGATAGCGGGGTGACTAATCGCAGATTCAGGAGGCTGCGATATGGGGTTGGACATCGACGCGATTCGAGGGGATTTCCCGATTTTGGACCGAGTTCTACCGAATGGTAAGAAGTTGGTTTACTTCGATAATGCTGCAACTTCACAGAAACCTCAGGCTGTCATTGATGCGATGACTAGATTCTACGAGGAATACAACTCAAACGCTCATCGTGCAAATCACACCTTGGCGGACGAAGCTACCGCCGCTTTGGAGGGAGCACGTATGAGTATCTCGCGGTACTTCGGAACGAGCCCCGAGAATATGATCTACACGAGTGGGGCTACCGAAGCGATCAATCTGGCTGCCTACGGCTGGGCTCGTTACAATCTGGAGCGCGACGATGTCATCGTTGTAACCGAGATGGAACACCACGCCGACATCGTCCCTTGGCAGGAATTGAGTAAGGAGAAGGGTGTCGAGGTTCGATTTGTACCAATTGATACCCGTACATTCACCCTCGATATGGATGCCTTTGAGGTTGCTCTCGAGGGTGCAAAATTGGTTTGTGTGGTTCACACGAGCAATGTTCTCGGAATTCGTAATCCAGTCGAGGAGATTATTGAGAAATCTCAGGCTATCGGTGCTCGTGTGCTGCTCGATTGCGCTCAGGGCGCACCGCACGAGCGTATTTTCTTCGATAATATGGGCGCGGACTTTGTTGCGATATCAGCGCACAAGATGGCGGGGCCAACCGGAATCGGTTGTTTGCTGGTTCAGCCCGATGCTATGGCCGAAATGGGTCCATTCATGACCGGTGGTTCGATGATTCGCCGCGTATCCACTGAAGGCACGACTTTCCAAGAAGGCCATGCGATGTTTGAGACTGGGACGCCGCGCATCGCTGAGGCGATTGGATGGGGGGCGGCTGTCGAATGGCTGGCTCAATTCGACATGCGCGAGGTGCATGCTCACATCCACGATTTGGCGGCTTGGACGGCTGACCAGATGCTGGAGATCCCCGGAATTCGCATCTTTGGTGACCCGAGCCATCCTGACTCCAGCGGTGCGGTTTCCTTCTTGCACGACTCGATTCAATCCCAGGATCTGGCGATTTTGCTGGATGAGGGCGGCTTCGCGGTTCGCACTGGACACCACTGCGCGCAACCGCTGATGGACGCGCTCGGCGTACCTTCGACCAATCGCGCATCCTTCTGGATCTACAATACGTTGGACGAGGCGCAGTCCTTCGTCAAGCATCTGCGGTATGTCTGCGAGCGGTTCGCGTAGAAGCCAGTCGAATCGCTCGTCAGATTGAATAGAACCATTCCGGAGGGTCGGTCATGGCGCAGAGGCGATGGCCGGAACATCTCGACTCAGTGGTCGAAGAATTCGACGATTGCTTCGACTCTATGGAGAGATACGAACTGCTCTTCGAATACGCCAAGAGACATCCCAGCCCTTTGCCACCGGAGGAGTGGAATGATGAGAATCAGGTCCACGGTTGCCAATCGAGAGCACATGTCGAATGTTCACGTGACGATTCGGGTAAATTCCTCATGCGCGGGGGTGCTGATGCTCAGATTGTTCAGGGTTTGATGTCAGTGACGGCGATGGCTGTGAATGGCACGGAACCTAGTGAAGTCGCAAATATGTCTCCTGATTACGCGGATGCGATGGGAATTCGTAACTCTCTTACTCCGAGTCGCGCAAACGGTTTCTTGAACATGTTCGAGCGGGTGCGTTCCGAAGCCGAAAAGATGGTGTGAAAATGGTCGATGAGTCTACAATTCGTGAATCGTTAGTCGAGGTTGAGGACCCTGAGATGAAGATTTCAGTCATCGATCTCGGGCTGATTTACGCTGTGCGAATCGATGGCGAGCACGCCGAGATCGACATGACTCTGACGAGTCCTGGCTGCCCGGTCGCGCCTGAATTGATGGCTGCGGTTCATCGGGCTGCTCTAGCGACCGACGGAATCGGTAGCGTGCACGTGAATCTGACCTTCTCGCCGCCGTGGGACCCGAAAGTGCACGCGACTGAGGATGGAAAGTTCGAGCTCGGTGTGTTTTGAGCCAATTCAGAGATTTGCTTCGGCGGCTCTGACGGTATTCGTCATCAACATCGAGATAGTCATCGGGCCGACGCCGCCGGGGACGGGCGTGATGTGACCGGCGACCTCTGCTGCTTCTGGTTCGACGTCGCCGGCGAGTCGGCTGCCGTTTTCGCGAGATTCATCGGCGACTCGGTTGATGCCGACGTCGATGACGGTCGCGCCGGGCTTGATCCAGTCAGCCTTGACAGTGCCCGGACGACCGACTGCAGCGACGACGAGGTCGGCGCTGCGGCAAATGTCTGCAATATCCTCGGTGCGCGAATGAGCAATAGTCACCGTCGCATCGATGCCCTTCTGTGCGAGGAGTAGAGCGAGGGGCATACCGACGATGCGTGATCGGCCGATGACCACCGCCTTCTTACCGACGAGGTCAATTTCCGCATCTTCGAGCATATGCATGACTCCAGCAGGCGTGCATGGCAACAATCCATCCACCTGCCCCATCACCAGACGGCCGAGATTGACCGGATGGAAACCATCGACATCCTTGGCCGGATTGATTGCCGCGGTAATCTCCAATTCGTCCGTACCAGCGGGAGTGGGGCTCTGGACGAGTATTCCATGGACCGAATCGTCGGCGTTGAGGTCCATGACGACCTGCATCAATTGGTCTTGAGATACATCGTTGGGCAGGTCGATACGCGTGCTCTTGATTCCGCATCTTTCGCAGGCGCGTTGTTTGTTTCTGACATACACATGACTGGCGGGGTCGTTACCAGCTAGCACGACCGCGAGGTGTGGTTCGACACCTGCATCTTTCAGAGCAGCAACCCGTTCAGCAAGTTGCGCTTCTATCCTCAGACCGAGCGCCTTCCCATCCAATCGCTTGGCTCCCATTGATTCGGGGGTCAAGACTCACCACCTTGACCTTTCCCAAATCCAATCGTCGCTTGAATAGTTGGAGCCCCAGGAGGGATTCGAACCCCCGGCCATCTGATTACAAATCAGATGCTCTACCAGGCTGAGCTACTGAGGCTGTATCTCGCGCTGTCCGCGTTCGATTCTTGAACCCTGCACCTAGAGTGGCACCCGAGCGAGGGCCAAGTTGAATGGGTCAGAGGCTCTCGGAATCGTGTTGTCTGCTCCCGAAACCTCCGCTTCGCACGTGCGCATGAACATGGTAATCTCTGCTTGGGCTTGCTTGCTTCTTGGCGCGGGGATCATCTTCGGCACGAACGGTGACGCCTTCGCACTGGCCGTAGGCGCACCAATCTCGATTGCAGGTGCGATGCTCCTTGTCTTCGCATTGGGGATGCCTAGCGAGGCGGCCGTTGATCCTGAGGAATTGGCCGCTTGGGCTCCCGACGCGGTGAAGATGCCCGATGCTGGTCGGGCTATGTACCGTGTCGACACCTCGCTTGATCCCCCGATTAGGACCTCGATTCTCTGCGGGCGTTGTGGACACCTCGAATGGCGCGACGGGCGCAAACCTGCGGAGTACGATTGTGTTGAGTGCGCAACGACGCTTTGGGTTGCAGAAGAGGAGTAGGCGGCTAGACTGAATCGCCTCGTCAACAGCCTACATCAGACCAGAGCGGCGGCAATCATCAAAGCGAGACGGCGCGAGGCACGAAGTCGAGGTGAGCAGATGAGTCTGGGCAATAACGAGCGCCGGATGTTGCGTGCGATGCTCTCCGACGCCTCGCGCACGTGGAATCTTGCCGACCTTCTCGAAGCGACTGGCTGGTCGGATCAGGTCCATATTGCCGGGGCAGGAACCGGTTTGGCCGAGGCGGAGCTGCTCGAAATCTCAGAATCCATAGCCAGCACGGTTAGCCTCGGCCCAGAAGGAGAGAAAGCAGCCAAAGCGGGCCTTCTCGAATCAAGAATCTGGGATTGGATGCAAGATACGGCGGCGTCAGAGAGAACCATGCAAGGTCTCTTCGCTGCCGGTTTCGAACGCCACGAAGCAGGCCCGGGAGTTGGTCTGCTCAAGGCGATGGGCGTGCGAGTTGAAGCGGGTGCATTCGTCTGTGATGACGAAGGTTCGGTCGTTGCGGCGATAGCCTCTCGCACCTCATTCATCGAAAGTCTAGCCGAATCCCCAAAA
>CAXGBP010000068.1:0-5262 GCA_964007685.1 uncultured Candidatus Poseidoniales archaeon
CATCGACCTCAGCCAATTCTGCGGATGCTTCGGCCGCAGCGAGAACGTCGACCTCGACTGAAGAGGCAGCTGCAGCCGCCTTCTCTTCAGCGTAGATCTCATCAAGAGTAGGTCCGTTTTCACTGGTGACTCCGCTCTGCAGAAGTTGGCTACGACGGATCATTGCAGTTCGGACTGGACTGATGGTAGAGACAGCGTCCTTAATCGCAGCCTCCATGGTTCCATCGAGGACAGCCTTCTGGAGTTGAATCCAAGTGGATGATGCTCCCATAGTGAGAATCGCATCGCGCGCTTTCGCTCGCATTGCGGACTTCTGACTCGACTTAACGCGAGATCGTGAAATCAATAGGGGCTTGAAGCGAACGTAGTAGCCGTCCTCGGTAACAACGTCGACCGTGTCGTCAACCTTACCGCGGTCGCGGCGAATCTGACGACGAATGTGATCCTTCTGGACATTGTGGCCGGTAAACTCAGTGAGGGCATCGCCGCCAACAACATCGGTGATTCGGAAGACGACTTGGACGTGCATCTTCGAAAAGTCGCCATCAAGTTCGTTTTGCATAATATCGAAAGTACGTCCGACCAATTGTTCGGACTCTTCCGCGATAGTCTCACCGATGATTCGGAATGACCATGGATTACGAGGTGCTCGAATCGTGAACCAGCGCTTTGACTTCCACTTGTCTCTCTGCTTGCGTGCCGCTGCCCTTGCCTTTGCGCCTTTTGCCATCAGAGACACCTCTTATCGGGGGCTACCCCGTATGCGAGCCGAGCGACCTACCTCCAGTATATGAATGAAAGCCTCAGAACGTTCACCTCAGACAGAGGCGCAGCGTCGCCTTCAAGGGCAGCACACTAGTGCAATCGAATATGAGTCTACACAGCGCCTCGTGGAGAGTGCATTGCAGTGTTGTGGATGATCTCTCAGTGATAGAGGATTCAATGCAATGGCTCGCAGGTGAGGGTGCTGAAATATCCCGTGAGCGCTCAAAATCACATCATGGCGCACCTCAGATGTTGATTGAAGCTAGCATAGACCGAAAGAAAGGAGCGAAACAGGCCTTCCTACGTATGGGGTCGGTCGTGCTAAGCGATTTACGTTCTTCAGGAATTGCTGACCTCATCGACGAGGATAAGACTCTGCACGTTAGAGTTGACATCGATGAATTAGTGCAGGGCAGAATTTCTTTGGCGACCGGAAAAGCCCGCAAATTCGCTGTAAAAGGCCGATTCAAGATTGAATCCTACCCCGGACAAGAGCCGATTGAAATCCTCAATCAGCTCATCGATGATATCGTGTAGTCCGAATAGAATCCATTCAAGCCAATCTGCCGGTGCGAGCCTTGATATGGATGCGTAGCATGCGTCTTGATGAGGGATGAGATGACCCACGTAGTGACCAGCGCATGTATTGACCACAAGTACCAAGATTGTGTAGCAGTCTGTCCAGTCGAGGCATTCAAGGAAGCCGAAAACTACCTCGTTATCGACCCAGACGAGTGTATTGATTGTGCAGCATGTGTCGCTGAGTGCCCAGTCGAGGCTATCTTCGCTGACACTGATGTCCCTGATGAGGAGTTGGAATGGATCGATCGTAACGAGAACGAATCACCCGATCTAGAAATCGCCACAGGCGACTCACCAGTCCTCGCAGATTGATACGAGCCTGTCGTCTAACCTGCCTCAGACATAGATTGATGAGTGGATGCCGTGAGGCTCGGCTATGACTCAGCGAGTGGACCTGAATCAGATGCGTCACGGCACCGAGCTGCTCAAGCGTGGCTTCGCCAAGATGCAAGAAGGTGGAGTCATCATGGATGTCGTTACAGCCGAGGAGGCTCACATCGCTGAGGATGCTGGAGCGACATCTGTGATGGCGCTCGAGCGAGTTCCAGCAGATATCCGCTCGAGCGGAGGCGTGGCTCGAATGAGCCACCCTGATTTGATTAAGGGAATCATCGAGACGACCTCTATTCCGGTGATGGCAAAAGCCAGAATCGGTCACAATGAGGAAGCGAGGGTTCTCGAAACTCTCGGTGTCGATATGGTCGATGAATCGGAGGTTCTGACTCCGGCTGATCCATTCTTCCACATCGCCAAGAACGATTTCAACATTCCATTCGTTTGTGGCTGTACTAGTCTCGGCGAGGCAGTTCGACGCATCGCAGAGGGAGCCGCGATGATGAGGACCAAAGGCGAGGCCGGAACTGGTAATGTTGTCAGCGCGATTCAACACGCCCGTTTAGTGGCATCAGAAATAACTCATGCTCAGTCCTCTGGCGATGATGGACGTGATGCTATGGTGGATGTGATAATGGAAGGATTCCATCGCATTGAGAGAGTTTCTGCATTCGATATTTCACCTAACACGACCCCCTTCGGTAGCATGGAGGATTTGCGAACTGAAGTTGCTTCCGTCCTTGACGACGTTGCACGCCTCGGGCGCCTTCCCGTCGTCACTTTCTCTGCAGGAGGAATATCCACTCCAACCGATGCCGCTTTGATGATGAATCAAGGAATGGACGGCATCTTCGTCGGCTCTGGAATCTTCAAAAGTTCAGACCCAATTCAAACTGCCGAAGCAATTGTTCTCGCCACTCATCATTTTGAAGATTCTGCGGTTGTCACCGAGGCCAGCACCATGATTGGTGAACCAATGCCTGGCCTCGAAATTGAGACACTTGAAGTCCGCTTGCAAGAGCGTGGCTGGTGAATTTACTCAGAAATTGCTTGAATCAAACACGACCACGCGTTGTTCCGAGACGGCGGCGCTTACCTTTCTGTGGCTTCTTCGAGCGCACCTCCTCACTTTCCTGCTCAGCACCGGTTCCGCCCAATGTCAACGAACCACTTTCTCGGAACATCGCCTCAAGCGAACCAGCCAATTCCTCATTCTCAGAAGGTGAACGCAATGCGTCGCGGACGGATTGATTGTGATCGCGAATGGTTTGCTCTCTCTCATCACGAGCAGCCTTGAGTGAATCGCGAATTTCGTTGACCTGATCGAGTAGCCCCTTCATCTCAGAATGAACTCCGTCAGCAGCTTTGCGAGCCTCGATGAATGCATTGTGAAGTCTATCTCCTTCTGCGCGTACGAAATCGCGTTCTTCGAACATAGGTTTGATTTCCTCCCAAACAGCGTCGGCCTCCTCGTGACAATCGACCATTGCTTGATGCTCAGCGTCGGCCTCTGCCTTGAGTCGTGAGATAGATTCGTCCATATCGCCGAGATCGATTGTAATTGTTTGATGTTCCTTGGCGGCAGGAAGTAATTCGTTTCTCTTGCCGATGAGTTTCTTGAGTTCCTTCAGAAGCTTGTTCTCATCCATGAGTTTCAAACTTCCATCGGTTTCCAGCCTGCGCTCGATACGCTCGATTTGCCCCTCGGTCTCGGCGAGCTCGATAACAACTGATTTCGTACCACGTTGGTCGTCCCTCCGGCCACGCTTCTTGGCGATGAGTTCGCGTATGTGGGATTGGATTTCGTCGCGGCGGGCTTTGTGGACGCGGGCTCTATCACGGATTTCCTTTTGTTGCTCTTTCATCTCATCTATCGATTCGCGCAGGCTCTTGGCCTGTTCTTGAACCGCGTTACGCGAATCCGCAGCCCTGCGAGCATTTTCGTTGTGTCCATTTCGCTGCTCACGCATGCGTCGCAGCTTGGTCTCCATCGCGTGTAGACGAGTCCTCAAGTCATCGTCTGGATTGACAGGTTCCTCGGACACGGGCGGGCGACGCGGGTTTCCCTCTTGAATGGACCTGCCTTTTCATCACCGGCTGATGAGGGGCCCAAGTTTTCGCGAATGGCCCCGAATTCCGCAAGATTGGGCATTTTCCTTGCCTTGTGGCTCAAAGACCGAGGACCGATCCAATAAACGGCAATATTGGGGAAAGTATGGCTATCGTTGCCCCTACGATGAATAGCGCACCGGTTGTCATTCGTAGGCGGGAGAATAGATCGTTGCGAATTTGTACGGTCAAAACTCTCCCAGAAATCAGGTTTCCATCTGGATCTTCTAAGCGGACTGTCACTGTAGATTCACCTGTGCCAGCGGGGAGTAAACTCTGCCAAATTATTCGGGTTGAGGCGAGCAACCGAGGCAGGGTTTGGGTTAGTTCGAGCCGCCCGAGCCCGTCTAATTCGAGTGCCTGATGAGGCTCGATGCGCAATCGATATTCGCACTCATTCGGCCGGAAATCTGGAGTCTGTACACGCAAAATCATATCTTGCACTTCGTCGGATTGGTTCAAGATGAATGCAAAGAGATTCGCCGGGCCAACGACAAGATTCTCCATATCGACATCGAACCAAACTACACCGGTGCGCCCCGTCTGCTGACGCATATGCAAGCGATCGTGCAAACGGAAGAACGGGGCGCAATCGACCATCGCGCCTGAGAGTAATCGGTCCCAGGTTTCCTGACCAAGTTCAGGGTGGTCGAATAGCCGGTTTATCGAATCGGAATCTATCATCGTAGCCAAAGCACTGCGGAATTGCTGCTCGTCGATTAACGAACTGCGCCGAAGATGCAGTAAATGCAGCAGTGTCTCCTGTATCTGGGCCATCGAATGTCCGGACTTGACCTCCGCCTCAACCGTGCGAAGATACTCCGAGATGCGCACCGTCAGTAGCGGGTCAATGTGTGCCTTGATTACATCCGAAAACGGACGGCGCAACAAAGCCGGATGGATAGGAGGGGAGAAAGCGCTCAACATCCCCCATGGCTCACTGGCATTGAACCGAGACTGATTCGAGACGAGGAATGACCCATGCCCCGCAAGCAAAGTCCCCGTTGAGAGAGCGACCAATCTCGGTGACAGATCTCCATCCGGAGCTAACCACAAAGCGATTCCAAGTAAAGAGGCGGCGAGGAATAGGAAGGTTATCGTCGCCCCTAATTGTCGGCGGGAACCATTGATTGTAGCTCGCATCTCAGCATATCCATGTGAGCTCTTGAAAGTCAGTCCCGCCGTTGTCAACGATTCTGCCTCGTGGCGGAATATCGTGCGTGTGACGGACAGCAAACGGAATAGGAGGAGTAGCAGTGTAATGTCGGCAACGAGGATGAAAAGCGAGAGGAAATGGATGCCAAGATGCATCTCTACCGGAGCAACATCCTGCATATGCAACAACCACCATTCGGGTGTTGAATTTCGATACGAATGAGCCAAACCAAAGTTGATTACGACCAAAAGCGGGAGGAATAGAACGAAGCGAATCCCCCCACTGATTAGCAGACGATCGATTCTGAGAAGAGTGCG
>CAXGBP010000069.1:0-5261 GCA_964007685.1 uncultured Candidatus Poseidoniales archaeon
CCACTGCAGCCCTGATGAAGGAATGGCGATGGGAAGTGTGGCCAGCATCAGCAGTGCCCCGAGCAATCCCTTGAGAAAATCACCAGCTGATTTGCCCCGAAGGCGGTTGGATTGCGAAAGTGCGGTAGCATACAGATTGTTACTGTGGAGGATTTCGGCTGCTTCCTTGGCTTCCTCCAACATCGAATCTCCTTCACCTGACCCAAGAGAGTCGTGGACCTCACGAGTTGCGTGGACCTCCTCGGACAGACTGCGGAGAGATATGCCTGCCTTGTTGGCGCCGAGATGGGCAATAAGTTTCCATGCACGATAGGTCTCCCAATCTGGTGCATCGGGAGTCAATGGAGACAGGGCGTCGAAGATACGTGTACGCATCTCAATAGTGTCATCGTGTGAGGGTTCAATCCATTCTCCGGTGGCAAGACGTGCCCGATCGCCTAGCGAGTAGGTCGAAGGGATGTCAATCGGCTCGCCAAACTCGACATAATGGTCAGTCCTGAGCCAGTGATGAGTGCGCCAGTGAAGTCCTACAGGCTGGACCACAGGGGCGGGTAATCCCTTCTCGTCGGCTATTGCTGCTGAGGCCAGCGCAGAGCGGGAGGAACCTGTACGAAGCGCGTGCAACTTCGAATCTTGATGTGATTTGCCCTCCGGCATTACGACGGCGGAGTGCCCTGTGGCGAGGCAGGAAGCGACTGTTAGCATGCCTCGATCATTGATGTAGCGGGCAAATTCGGCATCGACCACACCAGCCTCGATCTCAGCGCGGCGCAGTACTGGTTGGCTTCCGAAGCGTCGGGCCCACCACCCGATGACTGGTCGAGTTGTCAGATCATGCCTACCAAGGGAGATGACCCGTTTCTTTTGTACGCGTGTAATCACCATTGGATCGACAAGTCCATTGATGTGCGTGGCGACATAGATCGCCCCGCCATTCGCTTCAGGGAGCGTATCTGCCTCCCAATTTCGAAAAATTGCTTGGTTGCCCAACTCAAACATGATGTCAAGAGCGCTTTGAGCCCAGCGCTTTCCGGGGTGCTTACCTGTGGTGTCGTGAGGAACGCGCTCTAGCTTGTCGCGCTTAAAACGAGTCGCGCTCTGAGACAACTCCGGAAGGATCTCTGGCGCATTCTGTGAACCAGTCATGGCGATGCGAGGCTGGTGGAGGTTGAGAAGACACCGATTCTAATCTAGGGCGCCAGATATGGCTTCAGCGAGATTTTTCGCATCATCGTGATTGATTTTACCGTATTCCCAAAGGAATGAATGGGTTGAGGAGGGGTATCGTGGAATTATGTGAATGTGAACGTGGGCAATTGACATCCCTGCCTCCTGTCCATTGTTTTGGATTAGGTTGTAGGCAGTCGCACCAGTTGCTCTCATGACTGCTTTGCATATTGCAGGAAGGGCGCCCCCTAGTGCCGAAGCTGATTCTGAACTAAGTTGATCAAACGAGGGGGCTGGTTCTTTTGGGACCACCAGTGTATGACCTCTCGTCAGAGGTTGAATGTCTAGGAATGCGATGGTGTGTTCGTCCTCATACAACTTATGACAAGGCAACTCACCTTCGATGATTTTGGTGAAGAGGGTTGGTTCTTCACCCATCTCATAACCTCACGAACTCGCTATTTGCTCGGCTATTGATATCAAACCCTCAACCTCTAGCGCGGCTGACAATTCTGTGTTCATCACCATCGATGAATCTGTGACCTTGATTCCTGTCGATTTTAGGGTGGCGAGTGAGGCTGCTGCGGCCTTCAGTGAAGCCTCGTCTCGCGAGCCGTTTCTACAAGAAGCCATGATTGAAGAGAGAGTTGCGGCGACTTGGCCGACGGAAGAACCAGTGCCGTTTTGCAGGGCTTCGATACGTGCTTTTGCTGCTTCGGAAGCTTCCTCAACAAGGTTGGAGCCTGCGAATTTTGCCTCTGCTGCCCAAGCTCCTGCGTGTGCTCCGGCGTTGCGGCCTCCAACGAGATCGTCGAGGAGGAGATTACCTGCGAGTAGCCCCTCTCCATGCATGCCGTTGTGGGCTGATCGCCCGGCCGCGTAGAGTCCGGTCGCCCACTTGCTGCCATCTTCGATTGTGACGCGCCCGTGATCATCAACGGGAGCTCCACCGGTCGTGGCTGCGATGGTGCTACTGATTGGAACGACGTCTCTCGAGATGTCGAGTCCGGTTCGATCCTTGATTTGGGAACGCGTATTAGTGAACCAGGAGGCGGCGGCTGAATCGATGCTGCGAAGGTCGAGTATGCAATCGTCCTCGCCGACCTCGGAGGGTTCGACGTCCTCGCCCGATGACTTGCGCACTCTACCTCCTGAGCCGAGTACATCGATGCTGATGTTGAGGTCGGTGCCTCGCACTGTCAGAGGGTGAGTGGGGTTGTTTGCCAAGCCATTGAGGGAAATTCCAGCGGAGGCTGCGAGGGAGGAACCGAGACCGGCGCCATTGGCTGAACCAGACCAGATGCCTTGGTGGCCGGCTGTGGCGAGGATAACCACCTTAGATTGTATTCCGACTACTTCGCCGGCGCTCATGTTGTAGGCAGTTATTCCTCTAATTTGGTTGCCATCCATCACTAGAGACATCGCTCGCAAATCGGCTCGGCGAATTACGCCGCGCTTCATCGCCTGCTCTTCGAGGATTCGAGTTATGTTGCGACCGGTAGCATCGCCGCAGCCGGTGAGGCGAGGCATGGTGTGCCCAGCTACTTGGCTGGCGTAAGGCAAGCCGCCATCGCGACGGCGAAGAACAAGCCCCCATCGCTCGAGTTCTGCGAGAACTCCTACGCCCTCCCCGCAAACTCGCGCGGCTGCTATCTTGTCGGTGGATTCGCCTCCGGCCGCAATCGTATCATCGCGGTGTGCAGACGAGCTGACCTCGTCAATTGAGGCAGCCATGCCAGCGAGGTCAGAATTTGAGCTCCCAGCGCCGATTCCGCCTGATTCAATGAGGACGGGAGTAGTGCCTGAATCAGCAGCAGCAACTGCTGCGCGAAGGGCCGCAGGGCCAGAGCCGATGATGATGAGATCCCATGACTCCATTGTTCTCGGCCCCAGCGAGCCGCAAGGCCGACATGAAGATGACGCTCGGGACCTCGCCCGGATAGCGGCACTGATTGAGTGAGAAAACGCGGTACAAAGAGAGGTTACTGCAAACTCAATCCGCCAAGGCGAGAGCGATTCTGCGGACCTCCGATGCAGCGTCTGCCATCCGGTGGCCCATACTCTCAGCCTGAACTCCAGAGGATAGCGTGGTCCGCACCACTATCGATTCGAGAGTCTCGCCTTCCTCATTGCGAAGAGTCACCTGTACTGGATGCGGGCCCGATAGAGAATCGGGCCACGCCAATCCTATCCACAGCACCGTAGAGTCTGCCAATAAGCGACCGAATGACTCGGTCAGAACACCGCGCTCATCATTGACAGAGATAGGTGACCGCGGCTTTGAAGAGGCTTTCGCCAACACCCGCAGAGTCTGAAGCTCAGGCTCTCCTTCAGCGGCCAAAATATCAACCTCGATTGACTGTTTTCTGCCCGAATGATTGTGAATCATCACGAAGAGATCTCCCTGCCCCTGACCACATCTAGGAGGCAAGTCGAGATCTAGTCGCCAAGCCGCCTCGATGAGACTGGGGTCGCCGCGAATTACCGAATCCTGTAGGCGATCCGTCAAGCGGAACAAACCAGGCTGCCAAGCGCGGGTATGGGTGAGTAAGCGCCTGAGAGTAATCATATTGAATCTCGAATGCTCGGCAATCAGCCCATCGATTGCCGAGACCTTGAACACCCTGCGAGTCTCACTCAGCAATCCATTCTCGTCGAGCAGTCCAAGGTGCTCAAGGTGTATCGCTTGTAGCAAATGTTCAACTGCTGAATCAGCCGTCTGATCGCTCCTCACATCGCCATGCAGTGATTTAATCCAGATATCCCAATGACTGGCCGTCTCAGGGTCAAGGTGTGCCACCACGAGGTCAGAGAGTACTCGGTCAAGTGTGCTGGCGTGAATGGTTGGGGCGTGGAGAGATAGGAGAGGAAACGAATTCGAGCGCATCGGAATCGACTCTTCAAGCCGCAGTGTATTGAGTGCAGCAATAACTCCGAGCGTAACGCAGGCTCCAATCACCAGAGAGCTCAGTGTAGTTCCAGCCGCGAGATTCCACAGTGATGCCAGAGCGGCAGATGCGAGAATTGCACAAGACAACCTGACGCGCTCACGGATACGCCTCTCATCGAGGGAGTTCAGAATCCGTTCTACGCCAGGATATGCATTCATTGAACGAAAACCCACCGCGCGTAATCTCAGTCTATCTCTTGCAGACATTCGCGCGAAAGATGCGGCGAATAGAGCCGGCACAAAGCTCGCCGTCAAAGCGACATGAACAGAAATCGCGATTGGAAAAGAGACCTGTTCCCAACCGATGAGAAGGAGGGTCGAAGTGATTGGCGCCATCAGTGAAAGAAAAAGGCGTAATTGCGGTAGAGGCTTACTCGATGCAATGCGAACCCAGAACCTGCGTCCTGCGTCTCTGGCTTTGACTCTCAGACTCAGAGCTTGCTCCTGCTGAACGTGGCGCTCGCTCTCCTCCGCGTAGGGAGTGGGTAGGCTACGCTCGCTCACCATGGCCCTCCGACTCGACTCAGGGCTTGATTCTCTCGGCTGGAATGGGGGCTTTTGGTGGCGATTTCCAGACCCTTACTATTCTTGAGGGAGATGCGGTCGCCGAAGTGGGCGTGTAGCATAGCCTGGATAATGCACTGGCCTCCTAAGCCAGGGACCGCGGGTTCGAATCCTGCTGCGCCCGCCACTAATTTTCCTGATTAGCCGAAGGCGAGCCCGTGCTTTCGTCCAGAGGCTGCAGCCTTGTGAAGGAAATTCTCGAATGGGATTCTTGCATGCATAGTACTTCGAATCTGGGTATCGCAAAGTGCTAGGTCTGCAAGCAACTCTCTACGTAATTCATCAGGTAATGACAAGCGGCGGCCGACCAAAACATCGTGCAATTGCGAGATGAGATCGTCCGCATCGAGGCCATGATCGTTCATCAATCGGTCAACCTCGGACATAGCTCCTGCCAAAACCTTGGAGCGGCGTCCACGGACATTTTCCCAGCGCCATTCGACTACGCGCCCGCGCAAAGCCAACTCCAGTAGATGGCGTCCTGCTTGCAGCGTTGTTGCCTGCACCAGCCGATGAACTGCGGATCTATCGGCCGCTAATCCTCTCGCATCTAGCATTTCGAGGGTGAAGAGGGCCTTCC
>CAXGBP010000070.1:0-5236 GCA_964007685.1 uncultured Candidatus Poseidoniales archaeon
TCTTCCGAGTAGTCGACACCGCTGATGTCCATCTTGTTGACGTTGACAATCAGCTGCTTGACTCCCAGAACCTTTGCGAGGAAAGCGTGCTCGCGCGTCTGCGCGTTTACGCCATCGTTAGCCGCGCACAGAAGAACTGCGGCGTCAGCCTGGCTGGTACCGGTAATCATGTTCTTCACGAAGTCACGGTGCCCTGGAGCATCGATGATTGTGAAGTAATAATTAGGCGTGAAGAGCTCCTTGTGCGCGACATCGATTGTGATTCCACGCTCGCGCTCTTCCTTCAGTCCATCCATGACGTAAGCCAGACCGAATCCAGCCTTGCCCGCCTCGGCAGCGAGTTGTTCGTTCTTGTCAATGACGTGCTGCTCGATATGACCTGTGTCGAGGAGGAGACGTCCTACGGTTGTTGACTTACCGTGATCGACGTGTCCAATAAACACGATATTAAGGTGCGGCTTGCTTTTATCTTCCCACTGTGAACTCATGATATCCACCTCTAAGTGTGCCCCGCCGACCGATGATGCCTATTTGAATCTCTCCCCAAAGGGGAGGCTTCGAGGAGTTCAGTAAGGGAGGTTCGTTTAGCGGCGCAGTTCATCGATATTGTAATTCAATGATGAGACTCTTGACCTCAGTGTTGTGAGTTTTCTCATTCTGCAAATCCACTGTCCATGTGCCCGGCAAGAAACCTCGCACGGTAGAGCCCCCGATGACAAGCCACACGCATCGGTCATCTGATTGGCAATCACCGGCGTTGCGATTATCGTCACCTACACCGGTTGTGTTGGCGACCTCTTCGTCAGTCTCGTTGTAGATGTAGAGGTCGAGTTTGTTCTCTGTGTCTACGCCGCCGAATGGCTGGTCACCATCCTCGGCGGGGTAAGTGAGTTTGGTGCGGAGGTAACGAATCTTGTTTTGGCCCT
The DNA here is from genome assembly GCA_964007685.1 of uncultured Candidatus Poseidoniales archaeon. Taxonomy (GTDB): domain Archaea; phylum Thermoplasmatota; class Poseidoniia; order Poseidoniales; family Thalassarchaeaceae; genus MGIIb-O1. Next base: position 927 of record CAXGBP010000070.1, read on the forward strand.
CGGAATCGTAGGATACTGGGTAATCGAAAGTCATGATGACTGGATCCTGATATCGTCGGTCGATGACGAAGTCGCTCCAAGTTGCTCGGTAATTGATGTAGAGCGTCGAGTCATCGGAGTCGGTCAATCCGTGATTGTCGGTGACCGTGAGCTGGATGTCCCACGACCCTGCCGGCATATCCTCGAGATTGATCGATTCTCCAGTCGCGTCAACATCGTTGGTAGGGTCGCCATCCTCGTCTGAATCGGTGTCGAGATCGAGGTCCCACTCGTAGGAGACGAGGTATTCCTCAGCATAACAGTCGGAGTTGTCGGGGTTACAACCGGCCCAAGAGTCCGAGCCGTCCATGGTCACGCTAGCCGAGACGGTGATGCTGCGGTCATTATCGTCCTTAGCCTCACAAACCCAGACGAGAATGAATGAGCCCGCTGGTGGTTCCTCACCGTCGCAATCATCGTCCTTCGAGGTGCTGATTTCGGCGTGCGGCTCGCGCGCGGACGCGTCAACGACTGTGATTACCTTGGACGCGGTCGCTTCGTAGGTGCCGTCGCTGACTGTCAAAGTCACACCGTAATCACCTGGCTGAGAATAGGTATGGCTGGTTGTCAAGCCATCGCCGACGTTGCCATCGCCAAAATTCCAACTGAAGGTTAGTGCGTCGGCGTCGGGGTCTGAAGAGCCGACTGCGCTGAATGTGAGGGAGTCGCCTGCGCGGACTGCTCCTTCAGGATCGACGCTCATCTTAGCGGTCGGCGCACCGTTGAGAGAAAGAGATTCGAGGCAGCCTGCAAATGCCATGCTTAGCATCAGCATGACCACGAATGGAGCCAGACCTCTGGTGCCTCTCATGGAATCCGGTGGTATGGTGGCCGTCATCAACCCTACGGAATGATGTAATCAGAAGAAATCGGACAAAGTCTGCTGTCGAGTGCCTTCGAGAAGCTCCTTCTCATTCCATCCGAATGCTTCGGTAATTCGGCCGAGAGCGGTGGCTAATCGCCGAGCATAGAACTCTGGGTCGTAGACCGGCGGCTCAACTCCCAATTCATCGACCATCCAGGCCTCTATGGTCATCGGTGAGGTCTTGGCATTGGTTACAATCCAGCCGACCTTCATCCCCGGAGTGAATCCGAGGCCTGCTTCGATACGTTGTTTCGCTGCGCGCACATAAGGCAACGAATCGGGATTCTTGTAAGCCTTGGTGAAATCAACCGAACCGTCACGTCGCAGACTACCCTTGCAAGAGCGTGAGATGACGAGGTCGGGAACTTCGATGCGGCGTGCGCGCACATCGTCAATGACTGTCTTCGTAAGTTCAACTGAGGACCATGGATCGTTAGCGAGAATCAGCTCAAACATCTCCTTCATCGTCCTCGTCAAAATTCTGAACGAATCGGTACGTCTCACCTCGTAACCGCGGATGAGCATCTCTTCACGCGGCCATACTACTCGTCCGACGTACCTCTTCTTGGCACCGTGTGAAAAGAAAGCCGAGAGAGCGGTTTCGAATTCGAGTTCTGCCCCCTCTCTCGTGAATCGCTCGGCGAGCCGATGACCAAAGCGAAGCGTCTCCTCGCGAGCCGCCTTCCAATCTGCGAAAACCAATGCCGTCTCCGGAGGGCGATTGATAGGCGAGTCAGGTTCGACGGGGGCGCGAACAAAGATGGAGTCGGTGTCAGAATAGACCACACCGGAGCCATCATTCTCGAGACTCGTAATGATTGTCCGAATGTTGTGCCGAGCCCATTCCGTGATACTCGCTCCGAGGTCAGGATGGGTGAATCGATAGAAAGACGAGGCGAATACTCCGTAGAAGGAATTCATCAGAATTTTCACCGCATACTGCAGTTGGTCATGCAGGAAAGCAGCCTCTTCGTCACCCGATTCGCGAGCCTTTTTGAGCTCCTCTTTGTGATAGTCGCGCCGAGTCATGAGATCACTGAGCAGGCGCGGGACCAAACCTTCTCGCTCATCGGTCGAAACGTAACGCGTGCTGGTAGCTGGAGAGATGTTGTGTGAACTATCGACACGCCCATCTCTGACAAGTGTGGTCGAGCAGATATTCTGCGCAATCATGATTGAAGGGTACATGGATTTGAAGTCGAGCACGGCGACCCAAGGATGGATTCCCGGCTCGACTTCGTGGACATATCCGCCGGCGATTTGGTCGCGGCGGCGGGGTCCTGATTGAGTCCTCGGCACGGCGATATTCTCGCGGTCTGCGAGGCGGATTACAAGCGAGTCAATCCATTGACTGGTCGTGCCGGCGGCAGCGGTTTCAACGGTGGTACTGGCTACCGCTGCCAGCGCTTCTTTGCGCTCGACGGATTGTAAGTGACCGAGAATGTCGAGCGGAAGATGAGTATCTCTGACACAGTATTCCATCACCTCATCTGGGCGAGCCGCCCATTCCTCGTCCATCCGGCTTGCATCGATGTCGAGTTTCTGCTTGTCTTCGGAGTCCGGCCAGAGCATATTGGCAACGAAGCGTAGTGATTCACGCTCTGGCCGCAGCGTCTGGCGAACCTGCCACCAAGCATCCATCGGGATTCGACCGGTCATCCGCCAGACTCGGTTGATGGCGCGTTCGGGCTTCAGCCTCTTGGCTTCGCTCTCAATCGCTGGAACGCGCCCCCAACCACACAAAGCAGCCTGCTCAAAACGCGAGCGACCCGAGTTCTCCTCGGCTCGCTCGATAATCCGCGGCAGATCGAAATTATCGATATTGTATCCAGTGATGAAATCGGGATCCTCGTCGCGCACCAGCCGAGTCATCCCTTCGAGGATGTCTTTCTCATCCCCGCGGAACTCGTGCTCGGTTCGCGAGCCTCCACGATCAACCACCACTGCCGCGCACAGAATCGTATTGTGTTTCACGCTCGTCTCCAAATCCACAGACAATGTGACAAAGGGCGTGGGGAAAGGATCTGCACGGGATAGGTCCGCTAACGTGCAAGAGATTACCACGTCGCATGGATAGAGCCCCGAGCCGCCGAAGTCGCGAATGCGCTCGGCGGCCTCGACGCGCCCGCCATCAAACTCGGCAGACAACTCGGCGGGCGCACGGCTACCAGCCCACAACACCTCACCTGCAACGCGCACGTGAGGACCGAGGTCAAGGTCGAGCAGCAAGCGCTGAACAAACAAAATGTCCGCACTGGTCACCTCCCAATCGTTGTCTGCAAGCAATCGCTTGCGCAAGCGGGGCACCACGTATGGCTGCTCAACATCAACTCGCCAGTGAGGTTTGACCCCCATTGGAGTCCACTTGTCAACAGGCTCGCCGATACCAGTAACCTCGCTCATTTCGCGCACCAAATCGAGTGATAGAGCCGCTGCCTCAGCCTCACGAGGCTTTCCGGGCAGCGCAATCTCGAGGAACGGTTTCAATCCCTGAACAAGCACAACGACGGAATGTCCCTCGCGCGCACGGCACCACAACTCAACCGTCGTGCGCGGCGGCCTCGAAGCCACCGCCTGATACGATCCGGAGACGATGCACATCTCTCCTTCCCAACGCATGGCAGAACCCCGAGCGACCGTGGGTGAGTCACCAATCAACCCTTTTGCGGAGGACTGAAAATGAGATTTCACCAGTTTATTCAGAAATTGTTGAAAACCGACCCCCTCCCCACTGATTCATCGGTGGTCGGATGATGGAGGAAACAGATTCCGGAGCCGAGCCTGCTATTGACTGGGACTCGTTGACTTTCAGCTTCACCGAGACCGACCGAATGTACATCGCAAAGTGCAAACAAGGCGAAGATTGGCAGGCTGGAATAATGCAGGACTTCCAAGAGCTCAGACTCTCCCCTGCTGCGGGCGTCCTCAACTACGGTCAGGGATTGTTTGAGGGGATGAAAGCGCGTCGGGCGGCAGATGGCAGAGTGCTGCTATTCCGCCCAGAACTGAATGCGAGGCGCGCCCAGGATGGCAGTAGGCGCCTCGGGATGGCTGTTGTACCTGAGGAGATGTTCCTCGATGCAGTCCATCAGGTGATTCAAGAGAACATCAGTTGGCTTCCACCTAATGGGCGCGGAGAACTCTACATTCGCCCACTAATCTTTGGCAGTGGTGCGATTCTTGGAGTCGCTCCCGCGCCCGAATACACATTCTTGGTCTATGCTATACCGGTTGGACCTTACTTCAAGGGCGGAATGAATCCGATTTCACTGAAGGTGTCCAACGAATTCCACCGAGCTGCGCCCGGTGGTTCGGGCGGCGTCAAGGCGATTGGAAATTACGCGCCCGGAATGATGCCTTCGAAGAATGCGAAGGCAGAGGGATATGCTGAGATCATCTATCTCGA
>CAXGBP010000071.1:0-5219 GCA_964007685.1 uncultured Candidatus Poseidoniales archaeon
TTAAATTTGTCCTCAAAGATACTGGAACTGGGGCTGAATCACAACCGGTTATCGTCAGATGGGTGATGCCACTACTTCGTACCATCTCGGATACAGCTTGTTGCTCGTCTTCTTCGAGGCAAAGGGCGGTTGCGTTCAAGAGAGGGAGTGAATTTGTCGTCATCCATGCGGTTTCCACACTAGGGCAGGCACCTTCGCAAGAGCAAGCGAGAAGAGCAGGGCGTTGAGAAATACCTTGAGAGTCAACCATGGACATTACCCTTGGTCTACGGGGACCAAGTGGGCCAGAGGGGGTGGTTCTCGATATCGATTCGGCGAGGAATATCACCAGAATCGCAGTCATCACGCGGACTCCTTCGAAAACCTCTGGGAGAGTAATAATCAGCGTTCCGCCACAGATTGCGAGTGCTCGATTCCTGAATCTGCTCCTGCCTTCCTCAACCAAACCAAAAAGCCGTGAAAGGGAGAGAAACAGCGTAGTCATGAACGCGAGTATCAAAATCCAAGACAGACCACTCGCGAGGGCGAAGATTTCGGCTGCATCGAAGTGAGCAGAAACTCCTGCTATCGAATCAAATTGAACTCCCGCTTCGATGTATTGTGGAATCATGTTGAACCAAACTGTGTGAAGAATCAGTGGTAGTGAGATTGCGCTGATAATGAGGAATGAATCAAGCCATCTTCGCTCCGTCGGGAGGAGTCCTGGGCGCGCAAAGAGCCGAAGATCGAGAGATGCAATAGGTAAGGTGACCACGGCTGCGATGATGAAAATCGCAGTGAATCGCATCTCAACCCAATCGTAAGGGCCGTAGATCGATAGGGCGCCGCCTGGAGATTGAGAGAGCGCCCAATCGTGAAGGATTCCATCAACCCAAAATAATGCAAGAGCCGCAGAAGCAAGGAAGACGAGGGCCGCTCTACGGATTACTAAATGGAGTGCATCAAGGTGCTCACCGACCGGAACAAGCCGGTCGGTAGCCGAGGTCGTCACCATCTCACATCACATCATGAACGGTTGGCTCAACTTGGGCTGAGCGTACTGTTCGATAGACACCGTATGATGCCCAAACCGCGATGAACCAAGCACAGCCGATGATGAAATCGCCTTGCCCTCCATTGGCTGTCCAATCAACTGCTAGATAGAAGGCAAGAACGGCAACTAGCCCCCTACGAATTCCTTGTGGATAGGCTAGTTCCATGGCAAGATACTCAGGGCCGGTTTCGTATCGGCGTTCCATGATTTCACGTTGGTAAACTGCACCGACGAGAAGAGCAGTTAGTGAGGTCCAGTAGAACAGATTGCCCTTTTCGAAGATTGTTTCCGAGAGATGCTTCTGGCGTTCTGCTTCCTTCTCTGCTTCGCTTTCTTCAAGGACAAATAGCGTATCGTAATCGCCGACTGCGATTGTGCGAGTTTGTAACACCGCATCGCTGTCACCATCGGTAATTGTGCCGGGGGCATTGATTGAGAAAGTCAGGATGTTCCAGTAATCGCCCTCGTCCGGCAAACCGCTAGAATCCACTGAATTACCGGCGAGACTGAAGTGCACTGCACCGGAATCGCTTGCAGGTGCGGACCAAGTGAATGTCCAAACACCACTTCCTGTGTGATCGTGGGAAATTGCATCAGGATTGTCCTCAGCCTCGCGAATTTCCTCTGCGGAATCCCATGAGAAGCTGCCTATTCCATTCGCTGTGAGGAGGAATCCAGCCTTCGTATTACCATCCGAACCTGCTAGAGTGACCGAATCAGCGACAGTGATAATCATCTCGTAATCTGCACCGGCATCATACATCACCGGCACTCCAGAAATCATCACAACCGCACGGTCTCCAGGTGCTGCGTTACCGTGGCAGGTGCAACCGTACTTGGCCGTCTCGTTATTCTCAGCATTGAGTTGAGGCGGCCCCTGGCTATTCGCAATGGCTGGAAGTGCCAGCAAGCCGATGAGAATCAATGCGACCAGAAGTCTTGGAGAACGACCCATCTACACTCACCTTCGTCTTTCTCCGGCCTCGTCGAACAAATAACCATTGCTTGCTCGCCTCCCAAGGGGAGGCGTCCCTCTCACAGCTCCTTGACTGCTGAATTGAGTTCATTCATCATTTTCTTGCCATCGCCAAAGAGCATCATCGTCTTGTCCATGAAGAATAGATCATTGTCAACTCCAGCATAGCCGACTGATAGGCTCCGCTTGATGATTACAACCGTTCGAGCGGCGTCGGCATCGATGATTGGCATTCCAGCGAGAGGGCCCTCGCCGGTGCGTGCTGCAGGGTTGCACGTGTCGTTAGCACCGATGACGAGTGCAATGTCAGCCTCTGGCATTTCAGGATTGATTTCGGACATCTCGATGAGTTGTTCGTAAGGCACATTTGCCTCAGCGAGTAGGACATTCATGTGACCTGGCATTCTTCCCGCCACAGGGTGGATTGCGTACTTCACCTCAGTGTCGAACTTCTCTCTGACCAAATCGGCGAATTCCTTCACTTGGTGTTGGCACTGACTTACCGCCATTCCGTAACCAGGGACGATGATAATTTTCTGAGCGCCATCGATCATCATTGCAACCTCGTCGGCATCGCTGCCGATCTTAGTGCGTGTGACCTGTTCCTTATCCGAGCCTCCGAAGGACTTGAACAGGACATCCTTGAGTTGGCGGTTCATCGCCTTGCACATGATGAAAGTCAAGATTAGGCCACTTGCGCCGACGAGTGAACCGGCTACGATGAGGACGCTGTTTGAGAAGATGAAGCCGGTGAATGCGGCGGCGATTCCAGACAGTGAGTTAAGCAGAGAGACGACGACTGGCATATCAGCGCCGCCAATAGGCAGAACGAGTAGAATTCCTAGAAGGCAGGAAATTCCGATTATCGCGTAGAGGTAATCGGTATTGGTAGGCTCGTCAATCGCTAGGACGATTAGAACCAGAGCCCCCAAGAACAAGAGTGCCTTGATTGGATTCAGCCATTCAGGACCCCAAGTAGGTGTGCGAACCCACTTACCGAATATTTCGACGCCACCCTTGAGTTTGAGCATCGCTAGAAGAGAACCGGTCAGAGTCATCCAACCGACGAGCGCTGAGAGTCCTGCAGCAACTACCACGACCTGAATTTCGAGACCGGTGGGGAGTTCGAGACTTGTGTCTTCGATGTACTTCCAGGATTCTGATAGTGCAACAAGAGCAGATGCAGCTCCTCCGAACCCGTTGAACAAAGCGACAAGTTCTGGCATTCCGGTCATCTCGACACGGACAGCCATAATCCAGCCGATGGCGCCACCTAGAAGCAATCCGCCGCCGATGAGTGCCCATCCAACAATACCCTCACCGAGTTGCATCTGAAGGACAGTTGTCAGGACTGCAACAAGCATTCCCATCGCACCGAGTTGGTTGCCGCGTGGCGCGGTGCGAGGATGTGAGAGATTCTTCAATCCGAAGATGAAGAGAGCTGCTGAGAAAAGATAGCCTATGGCAACCCATTCATCATTGATCATCATTTACCACCTCGCTTCTTTCCAGCGATCATGTTGAGCATACGATTTGTTACCGCAAAACCGCCAACGACATTGATCATTGCGAGGACAACTGCGATGAATGCAAGAATTCCACTGACAAGAGTGTCGCCGCCCGCGTAGACAACATTGGCGCCAACAAGAGCGCCGACGATACTGATTCCTGAAATCGCGTTAGCACCACTCATCAGAGGAGTGTGCAGAGTCGCAGGCACTTTTGTGATGAGTTCGAAGCCAAGGAAAATCGAGAGAGCGAATAATGTGATTGAGCCGAGAAGCATTGTTGGATCCATCAGAGAACACCTCCAAGTCGAGTCTGCTTAGGATGCATATTGCCCCCTGAGCAGATCAAAACGCCACCCATACCAGGGACGTGGAAATCATTGCCTTCTGGCGCTCCGACGAGGACATCATCATCGTCGGAAATCACCAATTCTCCCTCTTTGAAAATCGAGGTGATGAATGTCGTGAGGTTGTTTGAAAAGAGGAACGAGGCGGTATTCGCCAGAGTTCCTGGAAGATTTTTGAGGCCGATGATCGTTACTCCATTCGCAGTAACCACCGTCTCTCCCGCCACTGTATCCTCACAATTGCCACCGACATCCGCATTCATGTCGATGATTACTGCCCCAGGCTTGAATCTCGCCACTGCACTGCTTGGCACAGTTATTGGGGCAGGTCGGCCGAAAATACGAGCGGTGGTGACAATGATGTCAGCATCGCTCGCTACACCGCAAACGGTGTCGTTCACCTTTTGGATGAATTCAGCAGTCAACGGCTTAGCATATCCTGATTCATCTTCGAAATCATCCATCCCATCGACTTCGATGAATCGGCCGCCGACAGATTCGATCTGCTCGGCGGCAGACTTGCGTACATCAGATGCGTAGACAACTGCGCCGAGGCGCTTTGCGGTAGCTATGGCTTGCAAGCCAGCAACACCACTACCCATGATTACGACCTTAGCAGGACGTATCGTACCAGCTGAAGTTGTCATCATCGGGATACCTTTCGGAACAGCAGCAGCGCCGATCAGGACAGCCTTGTATCCTGCTAGATTGTCCTGACTCGAATTGACATCCATCGATTGAGCACGCGAAAGACGACGCGGGATCATGTCCATAGAAAGCAATGTGATTCCCGCATCGAGGCACGCCTGAACTTTCTCAGGGTTTCGAAAAGGATCAGCAACACAAGCGACTACTTGGCCGGAGTGGAGGTCAGAGACATCAGGAAGGTGAATCGAGATGATTAGAGGAGCACCCAACGCATCGGAGCGAGATCCTACTGTAGCACCGCTGTCCGCGTATTCAGCGTCGAGGTGATTCGCAGCAATTCCAGCACCTGATTCGATTACAATCTCGAAGCCAGCCTTGCCCAATTTACGAAGGGATTTCGGCACGATGGCGACCCTGTCTTCTCCTTCAGGTTCCTTCAACACACCAAGTCTCATCGAGATCACGCTCTCCAAATGAGCCGTAGGCTCAAGTCAGACAGGCCGAGCGACCGGAAGTCGATTATTGAATCAAACGGATGGTATGATTCCAACGCCACTCCCAATTGTGCAGCATCGGATAATGACAATAGGAGGCCACAGTGAGTCTGATAGGGATCAAAAGAGGATGAAATAGGCTACGCCAAAGACCGCGACATCTGCTATCGCGTGGGATATCCAACAGGCTGCGAGCGAGCGGTGGCGTAGCCA
>CAXGBP010000072.1:0-5207 GCA_964007685.1 uncultured Candidatus Poseidoniales archaeon
TCGCAGCGGTGGTTTTTCCGCTGCCGTTTCTTCCCATGATGGCGTGGATTTCACCTGGAGGAATTTCGAGATTGATTCCGCGAAGGATAGGTGTATCGTCGATTCCGGCATGTAGGTTGCGAATACCGAGGACAGGAATGTCAGATGCCATGAGGTTACCTCGATTCTGCCGTCTAATGGTCCCTTTTGAATGCGACCGTCATAGACGGTCGTTGAACTCAGCCGGATTCACGGTCAATCAGAAGTAGGTGTGGCATCACCGGATGGTCGTGTCGAGTGATGATGATCTGGCCGATTCGTATCGACTTCAGGTCGAGGCGATGATGACTGCAGAGTCTGAGAAGCGTATAGCCGAGGCACACGATCCAGCAGAGCTGGATCGACTTCGTTCGCTCTCGTTGCTCAATTTGGTAGAGAGCGAGCATACAGATCTCATACCCGCCCTGATGGCGAGGCTTGGCCCGGTTAGGGCCGCCCTCGACGGTCATGGTGGTGGACTTATCGTCGCTCAATCCGAGGTCGAAGAAATGCACTCCGGATCGAATGCTCTCTCACTCGTCATCGACCTCGATGGAGCTTGTGTCTCATGCGGTGCGGCTCCTGGAACTCTGAAAGGAATCCAAGACGACTTACTGATGGATGAGGAGGTAGTCGCTGTATGCTTCGCCGCCTCGATGCTCGAATGGTTCAATGAATTACAGCGAGAGTTTGTCCTCAAGCACGGCGGCGTCACCTTTGTCGAGGTCTGAAAATGAGTGAGGACAGACTCGATGCACTGCGTTCGGCGCACGAGGCAGATGGAGTGCGGCGTTCGACTCGCCACTCGGTTCGAGTCGAGGATTATCTCGAGGTTTTGCACGAGTTAGAACTCGTCGAGGGTCGAGCCAAACCTGCTCGCATTGCTGAGTCGTTGGCAGTTGCGCGACCCTCTGTGACAAAGATGCTCAAGCGTCTCGACGAGGAAGGTCTCGTCGAGTATGAGCGATATCGAGGCGCGGTTCTTACCGATGAGGGGCGCGCCGCCGCAATCTCTCTGCGAGAGCGACACAGTTTGCTCGTCAAATTCCTTAGCATCCTTGGCGTCGATGAGGATACTGCTCATACCGATACCGAAGGCATTGAACACCATCTCCACGAGACTACGCTCGATGCATTGCGAGCACTGGTCGAGAAAGCCGAATCAGACCCCGATTGGTGGAGTGCTCGCAACGAATAAGCCGCGCTAATCAGATTCGAGAGCAGCAATCGCACCCGGCGCGAGACCGAGCACAGTGATTTCCTCTCCTTCTATCAAGCGAGTATCAGGCGCGGCATTACCCGCCATATCGTAAGCTCCAGCCTTGCCTTTCCAAGATCCGCTGCTGACGAGTTCGAAGAGCCTATCCTGACTCAATTCGTCGAACTCGACAACCGCAGATTCAGTCCAGAAATCTGCGGTCCAGCCGCCATGCAATACATGCTCGCCCGCTCCTCCTGGTGGATATACAAGGGCAGTCGAAGACCAGACACGATGGCGATTCCCAGACAGTCGTAACAGCATCGCCATCGCGTGTTGATCATCATCGGGCTTCCCCATCGGCATCAGAGGATCATCTGGGTCTGCCACGATGGTATCTGCGACAATTATCACATCAGCGGTCGCAGCCCCTGCCATCATAGAAACAACCCCCTCTCGAGCGGCCGCCGAAGCCTTCGCCAAACAAGTGAATTCTACCTGCTCCTCTACCGGCGCACCCCAGCGCGGCTTCGGTTCATCAAAAACCAGTGCGGCCGCGCTCAAATCAACCTCAGAAAGACGCCCACTCAACCAAGCCAGACGCCGCTCAGAGGCAGATGCAAGATGCACCTTGCGCATACCATCGACCTCACAGATCGATGCGCAGCGCACAGATAGGGCAGCGAGTCATTTTCAGGTCCATGCCGACCTCGAAGCGACTCTCGCAATCAGGACAAACCACCGACCTATTCAGAGATGGAAGTCCGGGCAATACCGGAGCCTCACCCATCGGTGGGAGGGGTTGAGCAACCGCTCCCTCTGCCGGCGGTGGAGGAATCATTCCTGGCATCGGCGGAGCCATCTCGGCCATCTCTGCTACGTCGGCCCTGCGCTGTCGTCGCTCCCGCCGCGAAGAACCGGAATCGGAATCCTCCTCAACGATCTCAACGATAGAAGAAGTATCGATAGCCTCGACGGTGATATCGTCCTCATCGATGACATCCACGACATCATCTTCGAGCATCACCAAACCTTCAGCCCGCGTTCGCCGACGACCACTCATCGAGCGAATCGCCCGGCCAGACAATACGGCGAGAATGATGGTGCAAAGGAGCAGAACTGCAACAGCAACCCCTCCCAGTAGGATGTTGAAACTACCCTCATCCAAGCCCAGAGTAAAGCGCAATTGCTCAAGGATGTCACCTCCATCTTTGTTTCCTGTCGAATCATCGATAATCGCGCGGATGACCCAGCCCTGACTAGATGTGTGAATAATCGCAACCTCATCTCCGCTTGGTGCCCGACTCACAGAGTGTAGCCAACCGGCACTTATTCGGTTCGAAATCGACATCCATTCGGATTCTGCATTCATCATTCCATACTGAACTTGCGGGCCAGACGGCCCGACCATGTCGTAGAATACTTGCACGCCTCGGTCATTTTCGATGAAAATAATCTTCGAAAGACCGCGCGCGTTCATCGAAATAGAATTATTTCCAATCGCATTGAATGAATCATCAGCAATCATGTTGATGAATCGAGTATCGAGACCCGAACCTTCCCTCCAAGCCACCATCAGTAGGTCCTCGCCAGAAACGGTTTCAACCCTCATCTGAGGTAGCGAAGCCTCGTCACCAACCGCCTTTTTGTAGGACCAGGACGAGTGTTGAAGATCGCCGTGAGCATACCAGAGGCCAAGCCTGTCGACGCCTGTGGTATCGTTGCGCATCGATTGGAAAAGGATGTGACCATTGTCCTCGCCGAACTCTATCTGCACAGGATCCGTATGTCCTGCGACCACGTCTATGTCAGCGATTACATTGGGTGTCAATCGCCAATCGTTCGAGGAGGTCGGCGCGTCAGCTTCCAGAAGGAAGATGCTGGTTAAATCCTGATAGCTTCCTCCAGTTAGCAAATCTCTGTGGTAACCAGCGACGAGCAACTCGGTTCCCTTGACATCGAGGTCGATACCCCAATACTTTCCATCCGAGAGGAGAATCGGATCCATCAAGTCTTGAATTGGAGTCATTTGACAAGCAGAATCAATTGTTGAGTACGACACGGTTTGTTGCAGATAACCATTCGTGTCAAGGAAGCGCCGTGTCCACACGACGTGTGCGACACCATCGTCTGTGGCTACGGCGTGGAAATCTCCCGACCAAGTTTCTTCAAGCATATTTGTGCAGGCTGTCATGCCGTGATTGGAGTTCAAACGGTATAGCGAGAGGCCGCCGTCTATGGCTCCGACGACGATACCTTCTCCATCGAGTTCGATGACTTCGACAGGGTTTTCTCCCGATTGGAAGTTCATTCCTCGACCGCCCGAGACAGTACTCTTCTCGACGAGGGTGGTCCATTCGACTTGGTTGTTGGACCAATCGATGTCTGAGAGAATCGGGCCGGTCAGTGTGATGCGGAATTCAAACGGCCCGTTTTCTTCGGTGCTGAGGGCGAAGCTGACACTTTGTGAACCGGCTCCAGAGATTGATGGAATCATCGTTGAAGAGGTCAATTCCCAGCCGCGTTCTGTATGAAGGTGGAGTTGTGCGTCGACCTGCTCAGCAGTGGTTGAGCCGAGGTTATCGACACGGGCATTAATTTGGAATAATTCGCCAGGGCGCGGGATTGCAGGAGTTGTTGTTATCGCGCCTGTGGCGAAGGCGAGATCGATTCCAGCGGGACGCTGGACGACCTCGAAGTCGATACTCTCGTCGTTATTCGTCTCATCGATTTCCTCGATAGAATCACCTGGGTCAAGGGCGATTGTTACCTGCCGGGTACCGACATCGAGAGGATTCCAATAAAGGGTCACTGCGACAATGTCGCCAGCGTCGATAGAGGGAATAGTCAGTTCGTATTTACGAGTGCCTTCCTCAAGCAGATAGACGACGACATTCGAGGCGGATTGATCACCGTCATTGCGGATTTCCGCGCTGACGTCGACAAAGGAATTGACGAAAGTCTCAGACAGTGGGATGCCCCACTCGGAGACTGTAATCCCACTGCGGAACATCAGGTCGGGGGCTGGTGGATCATTGTCGATTTCGATGGTGATCCTAACCTCTTCTGAGCGTACTTCACTCCCGCTGATTAAGCGTAGTGAGATACGGTGAGAACCGTCGGGATGTTGGTCGGAATCCCAATTGAAACTGAACATCCCAGTTGTCCCTCCCGAGCCGGCATAAACCGTCTCGTCGACCCAATCCTCCTTGCCGATTCGCCATTGCAGAGTTCCGCCATCAACCGTCTCATATTCCCCTTCGAAGCGGACATTTCCAGCGACGGAATTCTGTCCGCTCGGACTTGTAAGAGTCAATTCGACACGACCAATCTGGTGTTCTTGACGCTGGGTATCGCTCCATTGATCCCATTCGTTGCGTGCTTGTACTGAGATGCGAATCTCAAGTGCGTTGATTTCGTCCTCGGTAAAGTCGGGAATCGAGAAATCGGTGGTCCAATTTGCAGTTCCTTGGGCTTGGTGCCAGTCGACAAGGACTTCTTCCTGAGTAGGTGAACCCTCTGGCTTGTGAGTGTAGGTAATCTTGACTTGGACCTCTTCGATACTACCGTTGGTCTCGGCGTCCTCGTCAATGTGACCACGGACAGAGTAAGTCTCTCCTTCGACAAGCCACGAGTCCTCTACTGGTCTCTCGATGACCAGCCATTCGCCTTCTCCTGGTGGTGGAGGCTCGGTTCCGTTTCCACCTCCGTTTCCTCCTCCTTCTCCAATCATGGCTGAGAGAATCATGTTTCCATCAATGATGCCGAAGCCGTATTCATCGTTCCAAGTGTCAGACGCGTCGGGTTCGGAGGCTTCGCCCCTAGTATCGGAGTTCTCGTGAAGTAAATCTTTGACATCCTGCGGATCGAGAGACATACCTTCTTCATCGGCAATTTGCAGAATCACCGCGACAAAACCTGCCACCGCAGGACAAGCCATACTCGTCCCACTCATTTCGACATAACTGTCTTCGGCGAGGGGTTTGGGAGT
>CAXGBP010000073.1:0-5150 GCA_964007685.1 uncultured Candidatus Poseidoniales archaeon
ATTCCATCTGGATAAATGACACAAGAGACTCCCTGCTCACAGCGGTCGAGACAACCTGCTTTGTTGACTCTCACATCGGTGATTCCAGCAGCGCGAGCAGCCCGCTTCAGCCGCGTCATCACATCGAGTGAGTTCTTCGCAGCACAACATTCTCGTTGCTTGCTCGGGTCGCGCTGATTCGTGCAGACGAAAGCGTGTAAACGAAATTCTTTCGACATAAATTCACCTCAAATCTCATCGAATTTCGCAGCCAAAATGAAGTCGGATTCGGTTAGTCCGTCAATCTTGTGTGTCCAGATGAGAGCCTTTACTCTGCCCCAGCCGAATTCAAAGTCGGCGTGATGCCCTTGTTGCTCACAGATGGCGCCGGCGGCGTTGACAAAATCGAGTGCTGATTCAAAGTCACGGAATGTCCAGACGCGCGCAAGATGGTGGCCGTCTATCACATCCCAATCGGAATTCACTCCCGACTTCATACCCTCCGCTTCCTGCACGGTCATTGGGGGTACACCGCCTTTGCAGGGAACGCATTCCCGATTCGCTAGGTTTGACATCGCTCATCCCCAAAGATGGCTGTCATCCGAGCCGCCATCGGCTTGGCGTTCGGCTTGTTCGTGAACGTTGGAGCGCCGCCGCATGTCTTCTTTCTCGAAGGTTAGTAGCTCCTCATCCTCAATGTATGATTTGCGAAGGTGAGTCACCAGACGCACTTCGACAATGACATCGCGGGCAATCGAACGGTATTCTCCGTCCGCATCGAGCATCTCTACCGCGTTTCGTGAGGTGGCGAGTAGCATCCCACGTACCCATGGGTCAACATCGTCTCGCAGTGCGCGGGCATCGATTAGTAATTCGATTAGGTCATCTTTGCGAAGTCCACTCCTTCTATCGATCAAGGGACCGAAGAAGATGTCCTGTCGGCCGTCCAGATTCGTGGCTCCATATTCCTTCGTAAGACGCATCGCCCATTCAGGTAAGTCGTCGATTCTCTTACCGCGCCGTTCACCGGTCATGGGGTCGCGTGCAGATGGCCATAGAAAAGCACGCTGATTGAAGAAGGATGAGCGGAGCCGCTTGGACGGAGGAGAGGTCATGGCTTCGGTGGAGTGGCGTAGGATTCCGACTGTTCTGTATCCACAGGAGGTCTTGGACAAGGCATTCCGTCGCGCCAGCAAGCAATCACTCCTAGTCGAGGATCCCGACAAGTATCATCGTGTCCGCAAGCAGATGTCGCGGATGGTACAGGCTGCCAGTGACACGATTGCTGAGACTTTGTTGAAGTGGATTGACAAGTGGCCCAGCCTCAATGCGCAATCGTCCTTCGATCAAGCTCTGGTCGATGCGGCGGTTGGAGCGGACGAATTCCGCAAGAATCTCGGCGCAATTCAGTGGGCTGCTGAGAGAGTCCGCAAAATCGCCGGTGAATCACAAGCGAAGATGATGAAATTCCGTTCAATCGAGCCATTTCACGCCGAACGCAGGCATGCCTATGGTCGGATGTCATCAATCATTGAACAAATCGGCGACAATATCCTCTGGTTGGGGGAGGCCCGCGACATTCTGCGGCAACTCCCATCAATCGATGCCGCAGAGCCGTGTATCGTTGTCGCGGGCGCGCCCAATGTAGGTAAGTCCGCGTTAATCACTGAACTTTCAAGCGGCGAACCTGAAGTCGCCGCTTACCCATTCACTACTAAGCGCCTGCATGTAGGGCATTTCGAACACCGCAGGCGCACCTACCAGATGGTCGATACACCAGGTTTACTCGACCGTCCGATGACCGATCGTAATCAAATCGAAATGCAGGCCATCGCCGCTTTGGAGAATGTCGGAGATGTTGTTCTCTTCCTCATCGACCCATCTGAGAAGAGCGGAATTAGCCGTGAGGATCAGGAACACCTCCTCGGCGAGGTCCGAGGGCTCCTCGCCGAGAGGCCACTCATCCTTGTCCATTCCAAGTCAGACTTGCACGAAGTGATTGAGGGAGATGAGGAAGTCATCCGCATCAGTTCGCAAACAGGCGAAGGAATCGATGGACTGCGAAGTCTGCTAATCGAGTCAATAGCCGCCGATGAGGTGAGCGACCCCCTCGCTCTGCCAGAGACATGGCATCGTCAGGTGGAGGAGATCGAGCCTGTTGGCTCGCCAGAAGAGATTCTAGCACGCAGAGAAGAAGCGATGCGCAATTCGCCCAGACCTAAGCGTGGTCGACGAGACAAGCGTTGATTGTGCGCAGTCGCACATCATTCAGCGTGGAACTGAGCCCCACAAGTGACGCAGTAGATGGTGTGGCCACCGTAAGATCTCTCAAGACCCTCGGCCCTAATCTGAGCACCACATGATTTGCACTCGGTAACTGCCATGCACCCTCGAGGAACAACCAGTTCTTCAACCCTCTCGGGGCCTTTGTATGGTTCTTCCAATGACTGATTACACTCTGTGGTGAATCTATCAAGCATCGACGAACTTCTTCCAGAAGAGCTTGATTGGGAAAATCATCTCGAAACCACCAACCATCAGTAGGATTCCTATGAGAGCGAGCATAATCTCGCCGACAGTCGAGATGTGAATTGAGGTGCTGATAGTCACCAATTGATCATCGAGATTCGCTCCATCACGTCCAGCGCTGGTAAAGCGATAATCGCCCGGCTCGAGAGAGAAAGTGAATTCATCGTCATATTCCGGACCTCCTGCCACGAATTCGAAATCCTCCGCCTCACAGGTCGTCAATCCATTGGAGTCCGGTGGACAAGATTCTGCATAGTCAGCGTCGACAACGCCGATCCAAGCCTTTGCCGGCTCGCTCCACTCGATAGTCACTTGAACATCGAGCAAACTGAATCCCCAGGGGATATAGAAGTTAGAGCCGGTCATTCCGACTGGACACCCTCCTGCGTCGTCGTCCAAACATGGAACTGTTGGTGCGCTCTCGCGCTTCTCCTCGAGATTGTATCCAACAAGACTCGCGGTGACCAGAATCAGGCATACGAATCCGACAAATCCGGGGAGGACTCCGAGGACTCGAACCATCTTCATGCAGATTGCCCCGTTGCGCTGAGTGTTGAACCTGACGATGCCTCGTCGTCACAGAGATGTGAGTATTGCGAGAAGAATCGCAATCGCTGGGAATAGATAGAGCATGATTGTCAGGCGCTTCCTTGACGCCATTCGCTTTTCATTCGTCGCCTCGCACTCCTCGTCGGAGCACACAGGGGGTTCTGCGTTGAGCGGGATTGGTGCCCAGCAGACTGAGCAGTGCCTATGTGGGCTGACTCCAGATGCGCTGGTGGTCCGCTTGCTTCGGCCGCGCTCACGCGCGGCCGTATCCCTTGCTTGAGCCGCTGTTCTTGTTGCGGCCTTTGCAATTTTGTCCTTCCGACTCATACGAATCACTCATTCTTCTTCGGACTCGATCACAGTGCCCTCGAAAGCCTCGCCTTCGATGGCGGATCGGATGAGGGCTGGTTTTCGTCCGTCGAGGATGCACAAGGTCATCCTCGCTTCGGCGGCGGCGGCCACTCCCATGGGGTCGACGACGCCGGTTGGTCCTGCGCGATTGTGTTCGGCTGGCCCAACGATTTCCTGTAATTCATCGTGGGTCAATGAGTCGTAAGAACGGGCGTCCGCGTCTGTTCGCGGGTCTGAAGTATAGACGCGGTCGACATTGGTGCCGATGATGCAGCGGTCGGCTCCGCTGGCGATTGCTAGGCGGATGGCGACCGCATCGGTCGTATGGCCAGGGGTCGTACCACCCATGACCACGACCGGTCTTTCGTCGAAGAGCATGGTCGCTTCGTTAATCGAATGAGGAATGGTTCCCGAGACCATGACTCCAGCATCAGCCAGCGCCTCTCGCACCATTGTGGCGTTCAGACGAGTCGCTGCGATGCCGATTCGGTCGAGGCGATCCTCGTTATCGACAATTGGGCGAGCGAGGGCAATTCCCTCCCTCGCTGGAGCGCCTCCGCCGACGACAATTCCGATTCTATCGTCGACCGTAACACGGTCGCGGATGATGCCGACAAGCTCCTCAAGCCACGCGTGTCGCTTGTCGACCTCGGGCCTCAGAAGGCTACCTCCGAGTGCGAGTACTATGGTCGCCATCGTCCATTCGGGGATGAGTGCCCCTTTCAATGCCTTCGCTAGATACGCGCGAGAGGGTTGAAATGCCGCTCGCTGCGGCCTTGCGGATGGAGGCTTTGCTATGGCTGATGACTTGGAGATGCAGCAGCGAAGGCTGCGTACGAAGAAGTCCCTCGAGGAGCTTCAAGGCATGCGCGGGATGGGCACCGAGCTCGTCACCGTAATCATCCCGCCTGACCGACTGATTAGTGATGTCAGAGGTCAGCTAGGACAAGAGTCGGCTCAAGCAGCCAACATCAAGTCGAAGTCGACTCGAAAGCACGTAGGAGATGCCATCGAGTCGGCTATCGCAGTTCTCAATCGCTACAAAACGGCGGGGGAGAACGGCCTAGGAATTTTCGTGGGCCACGTAATCGTGGGGAATAACAAGTCTCGTTTGGTCACTGTTGTAATCGATGACCCACCAGAGATTTTCTCATCATTCCGATATCGCTGCGATTCAACATTCGAACTCACCCAACTCGAGGACATGCTGATCGATCGTACCTCGTACGGACTTTTCGTCATCGACCGCGGCGAAGCCGCTTTCGGAATTGCCACGGGTAAGCGCATCCATTGTCAGGAGGAATTGCAATCCAATATCATGGGTAAGCACCGACAAGGAGGTCAATCAGCCCAGAGATTCGAGAGATTGATCGAGGAGGCTGCTCATAATTTCTTCAAGCGGGCCACCGAGCACGCCTGCAATTACTGGCTACCAAATATCGCCGACATCAAAGGAATCATCGTCGGTGGCCCTGGCCAAACCAAGGACTTCGTCGTGAAGAACGACTATTTCCACCACGAGGTCAAGAAATTGATTCGCGAGCCCTTCTTCGACGTTGGTTACTCGAATGAGAGTGGCCTAAGGGAGCTCGTCCAGCGCGCGGGCGCGCTGATGGATCAGATTGAGCTTGATGCTGAGCGTAAGATTGTCGACAATTTCCTGCGCGAGGTTATGCAGGCTCATCCCAAGGCGACCTATGGTGAGATGATGATTAGGTCGGCGCTCGATCAGGGCGCTGTCG